>CALZMB010000230.1 GCA_945788485.1 uncultured bacterium
CAGAACCGCACGGACTTCCGTGACGAGACCATCTACTTCGCGATGACCACCCGCTTCTACGACGGCGACCCGACGAACAACGTCTGCGGCTGGGACCATCAGAGTGTACAGATTGCCAACGGCGACCCTGACTGGCGCGGCGACTTCAAAGGCCTCATCGACCGTCTTGACTACATCAAGGCTCTCGGCTTCACCGCCATCTGGATCACGCCTGTCGTGCAGAACTGCTCAGGCACCGACTTCCACGGCTATCATGCCATGGACATGTCGAAGGTGGACCTCCGCTATGAGAGCCGCAAAAAGTGGGGTGCGTCAGAGGATGTCACATTCCAGAGCCTCATCGACGCCGCTCACAAGAAAGGGATGAAAATCATCCTCGACATCGTGCTCAACCACACGGGCAACTTCGGCGAGGCTAAGCTCTGCCATCTCTTCACCCGCAGCCAGAACATCAAGGACCAGGCGTCCGTGTCGGCTGCTATCATCCCTAACTACGACAAATTGCCGGCAAACTACAACGAACTGGGCGGTACGGCGCAATACGAAGCACGTTTCCCTTATCTCAAGAACACCGACGGTACAAACAAAGACAACCATAACTACTATCACCATGTCGGCACCGGCTGGAACTGGGACTTCCCCAACCGCTGGTGGGGACAGATAGCAGGCGACTGCGTCGATCTCAACACGGAGAACCCTGCCGTATCGAAATATCTTGTTGAATGTTATGGCAATTTCATCAAGATGGGCGTTGACGGTTTCCGTATTGATACAACAGGACATATCTCTCGCCTGACTTTCAATACCTCTTTTATACCTCAGTTCCTTGAGATTGCCGAGCAATGCAAGGACAAACGTCTCAACGGCTGCCCGTTCTTTATGTTCGGCGAGTGCTGCGCACGTTATTCTGAAGTAACCTATCACGACCAGCCGAACCTCTCAAGCTATTTCTACACTTGGAAATCACCGCAAGACCTCGTGAATCAATGGAATTGGGACGAGACTTTCTGGGATAATATCTATATTCCTGAAGGAGCTGACGCCTTGCGTCCTGGCAACATGGATCTTTGTGAGCAGGAGCCTTCTGTCAAGAGAGAATCGAACAATGTCTTCATGCAAAACGGGGCATGGCATGAGCCGGACTACGCGGACTATTCCGGATACTCCATCATCGACTTCCCGATGCACTACAACTTCAACAATGCAAGAAATGCTGTAAATATAGCAAAGAGTGGCGACAAATACTATAATGACGCATCATTCAACGTAGTCTATGTGGATTCTCACGACTACTGCCCCGGTCCTAACGACTACACACGCTTCAACGGCGGCACGGCGCAGTGGGCGGAGAACCTCTCGCTGATGTTCACCTTCCGCGGCATACCTTGTATATATTACGGCTCTGAGGTTGAGTTCAAGAAAGGCTGCAAGGTTGACGCAGGCGGCACAGACATGCCGGTGAAGAACTCAGGCCGCGCATACTTCGGCGAATATCTCGAAGGCTCTGTCACAGCGACAGACTTCTGCGAATACACCGCATCGGGCAATGTGGCACAGACCCTCAACGCCGACCTCGCGCAGCACATCATCCGTCTGAACAAGATACGCGCTGCCGTGCCCGCCCTCCGCAAGGGACAATACACGTGGGACGGCTGCACCGCCGCCGGCGGCTACGCCTTCAAGCGTGCATACAAAGACAGCTACGCCCTCGTTGCCATCAACGGCGGCGCGGAATTCACCGGCTGCCCTTCAGGCACATACGTTGATCTTGTGACAGGACAGAGCTACACTCCAAGCAATGGCACCATCAACGTCTCTGCTCCGACAACCCAGGGACAGCTCCGCGTTCTCGTGAAAGGCTGGACAGGCGGCAAGGGGGGTGAAGACGGCATGTTCATCTACGCTTCTTCGCCGGTAGCAAAAGGCGGCAGCGTGACATTCGCCGACAAACCGGCATCAAAATTCTATACTGCTGAAGACGCGACAGGCCAGGCAGGAGTAGTATTGAGCCCGGCAGGCGGCTCGTTCACGACAGAGACCCTCACCGTGACAGCGAAACTCAACGACGCAGCTGTCTCAGGATGGTACCAGATTGGCAGCGGAGAGAAGATGGGAATCACTACAGAAGGCGCGACATTCACCATCGGCGAAAACATGAGCTACGGCGAGACAGTGACCGTCAACTACGGAGCTTCGGACGATAACGGCAACGAGATTACAGGCAGCGCGACATACAAGAAGGCTGACCCGAATGCCACCATCACAATCTATGTAAAGGCATCTTCTGCGCCAAACCTCTACGCTTGGACAGAAGACAACGGTAAGACCGTGAAGCTCAACGGCGATTGGCCTGGCAAGACGATGTCAGAAAAGAAGACCGTCGGCGGACAGGAGTTCTGGTATAAGACATTCGCCGATGTCACCTCATTTAACATCTTATTCAACAACGGAGGCGACAGCAACAAGACCCAAGATATCGAAGGCATCACCGAAGACCGCTACTTCGAATACGACGGCGGCACTGGCTACACCGACATCACATCGTCAATCACGCCAGACCCTGTTGACCCGACAAACGTGACGGTGAAAGCCGACAAGAAGTCCGGCACATACTACGAGGCATTCGACGTCACTCTGACTGCCAGCAAGTCTGACGCGACAATCGTCTATACGCTCGACGGCACAGAGCCGACAGCAAGCAGCACACAGGCAACTGGCTCTAAGACAATCAATATCTCCGAGACCACGACACTCAAGGCTGGCGCACTCGTTGACGGAACGGTGAAGAACATCGTCACCTACACCTACACCATCACAGAGCGTCCCGACATCAAGGGCATCAACATCTATGTGAAGGCATCGTCCGCACCGTATCTCTACGCATGGGACGGCGGCAACAAGCTGCTGGGCGAATGGCCAGGCAAGCAGCTGACAGAGACAGTCACCGTTGACGGCGTCACATACTACTTCCAGCACCTTGACGCTTCTAAAACAAGCATCATCTTCAACGGCGGCAGCAACCAGAACCAGACCAGCGAGATCACAGGCCTCACCACCGGCAACTGGTACTATTCATGGAACGGCGGCAGCGACTACCAGTTGCTGAAGAAAGAGCTGGGCGAAGACCCGATTGACCCGGTTGACCCGGTTGACCCGACACAGAACTACGTTGAGATCTACGTTCGCTCAAACAACGCCCCGCACCTCTACGCATGGGACAGCAGCGACAAAGCAACCAACGGCGGATGGCCGGGCACACTGATGAATGAGCAGCAGCAGTACAACAACGAGACATGGTGGTATAAGCGCATCGACGGCGCGCCGATGAACATCATCTTCAACGGCGGCAGCGACCAAAACAAGACACAAGACATCAAAGGTCTCGCAGCCGGCAAGCACTTCTTCACATGGGACGGCGGCAACGGCTACACCGACATCACAGCCTCTATCCCGACCGGCATCACGAACGCCGAGAGCGTAGCCGACCCTGTAGTGAACATCTACAACCTCAACGGCGTATGCGTGGCGAAGATGGCGAAGCTCAGCTCTGCACGCTACACTCTCCAGCCCGGCGTATATATCGTCAACGGACGCAAGTTCTACGTGAGATAATTCTTTTCAGTTGACAAGTTGTCAACTAAAAAACAATAAAACTTCCCCCGCGGTTGAATATCAGCCGCGGGGGATTTTTGCATATCTTATTCAAGATTTCACAAGTTCAAATAGCTTGTGTTTCAGAAGTAATGGTACGCCCTGAAAGGTAGGGTGTTCAAAATCGTCTTTTCAGACGAGACCAAAAAGTGC
>CALZMB010000231.1 GCA_945788485.1 uncultured bacterium
GCGCGAGGGGTCGCCTCCGAACTGGCGTATGTTCTCTTTCAGCCACCGTATGGCGGCGAGCTGGTCGTAGAAGCCGTAGTTCCCGGAGCCTTTGTGCGGTGTCTCGGCAGAGAGTTGCGGGTGTGCGTAGAATCCGAAGATGCCTTCGCGGTAGTTTGCCGTGACGCTGATGATGCCGCGTCGTGCCATCGACATGCCGGCGTAGCGCGGCTCGCTGCCGCTGCCTGCCATCAGTCCGCCGCCGTTGAAATAGATGAGCACTGGCAGCAGTGTGTCGCCGGTGTCTGCCGGCGCCCATATATTAAGGTACAGGCAGTCTTCGCTGATGCCTTTTGCTCCGAAGTTCATGTCTCCGTAGATGGGTTCCTGCATGGGGTCTGAGCCGTAGCTGGTGCATACGAGCACAGAGTCCCATGGCTGCAGCGGCTGTGGCTCGCGCCATCTGTTGTCGCCGGTCGGCGGAGCGGCGAAAGGTATGCCTTTGAAGATGTTGACACCGGAGAGCTGCTGCCCTTCTATTGTGCCGTAGCGCGTGTTGACGCGTACGCTGTCTGCCGTGGCGGCGAGGTGCGCCATGAGTGTGGCAATGAGGATGATGAGGTGTTTCATGATTGTTTTATTGTCGCGTTGTTGGAGTTGTTGGAGTCAGTAATGTTATTATCGTTATTATCGTCATTAACGTTATTGTCGTTCGTAACGTCAGGCTTGTCGTTTAAGAACGAAAAAAAAGGTCGTAACATTTTGCGATGTTACGACCTGTCTTATATTGTTTGCGGCTGTACACCGCGGCTGTGTCCTGTTTCTGCTTAGAGCGCGTTGACGTGGAGTGCGAGAGAAGATTTGATGTTCGCAGCCTTGTTCTTGTGGATGATGTTGCGCTTAGCGAGCTTGTCGAGCATCTTCTGCACTTTCGGCAGCATCTCTGTAGCTTCTGTCTTGTCTGTTGTAGCGCGGAGTTTGCGCACTGCGTTACGCATTGTCTTAGCGTAGTACTTGTTGTGAAGAGTCTTCACTTTTGTCTGACGGATTCTTTTCTCAGACGATTTGTGGTTTGCCATAATGTTTAGTGTTTTGAATTTGTTTGTGAATAGCTCCTGGGTCTTGCATCTTCCGAAAGCCCTAAGCGGATTTTGTAACCCTCCTGCACAAAAAATGCCGCATACACTGCGGCGATGCAGGATAATCGTAGTCCGTAGGAGAGTCGAACTCCTCTTTAGAGAATGAAAATCTCTCGTCCTAACCGATAGACGAACGGACCATCCTTTCGCTCTGTGCCTCTGCCTTTTCTGTCTTGTGTGAGACTGTTTTTGAGGGCTTGAAGCATAAAAGCGGTGCAAAGGTACTGCTTTTTTGTCAATCTTGCAAATTTTCTGGCTCTTTTTTTATGCAAAGTGTGCAAAAATATGTAATTTTGCAGTATTATGTTGATTAAGAGCAAGGCAATAGTACTCAGAACGGTGGTTTATGGCGACAGCCAGCTGATGGTTCATCTCTTCACCGAGGTCCGCGGCAGGCTTGTCGTTGCGGTGAGGTTGTCGTCGTCGCCAAAGGGGCGTATGCAGCGCAGGCTGTTTCAGCCCTTGTCGTTGCTGTCGGTTGAGATTGATTTCCGCGAGAACCGTGATGTACAGCGTCTGAAGGCGGTCGCCATAGACTATGCGTGGACATCTGTCTATGCCGACGCGTCGAAGATTGCGGTGACGCTGTTTCTCTCAGAGGTGCTGTTCCACACGCTGCGTCAGGAGACGGAGGATGCGTTGACGTACGGCTTCGTGGAGTTGTCGCTGCGCTGTCTTGACGTGATGGAGAGCAGCCGTGGCAAGGCTAATTTCCATCTCGCCTTTCTCGTGGGCCTGACGCGGTGTCTCGGCTTCTTCCCCGCCGATGCGGCAGAGGGGGCGGGCGGCGTGTTCGACATGCGCACAGGACAGTGCGTGGCGTCGCTGCCGCCGCATCGCGACGTGTTGCGCGGGGCGGAGACAGAGGCGATGCGGCGGCTGTTGCGCATGGACTATAACAACCTGCATCGTTTCGCCTTCACGAGAGAGGAGCGCCGCCGGTGTCTCGACATGATTCTGGCATATTACAGGATTCACGTCTCGGCATTCCCCGAGCTGCGCACCGTAGGTGTGCTGGAAGAGCTGTTCGTATGATTTCCGGGTGTAAGAGAGGGCAGGGGATGATACTTTCTTGACATGTCTTTTTTGCAAGAAAATCAGTCTGATTCTGCCCGGAAATCGGTTTTTCGCTGCTGTTTTTTGTGTTTTGGAGTGTAAGACAGACTGTCTTGCCTCGTCATATAGTCAAAGTCGGATGCCAATATAGTCAAAGTTGGAGGCTAAAAAAGACAATTTGGGCGCATAAGATAGACTGTCTTATGCGCCCAAATGCTGTTTTTTGCGACTGAGAACAGGCTGTTTTGCCTGCGAAATGTCATGTATGTTTCTTTATGTATTGTGTAAATGCTTGAATGTAAAGTATTTACGTTTTCTGTGCGAAAAACGTCTGAAAATGCCGTGAAAAACCATTGTGTCGTCCTCGTTCGCGAAAACGGCGGGGATTCTATGTCAAGAAAGTATCATGTGGCGTGTTTCCGCCGTCCGGCTGATACTATTTTGACATTCGCCTGTTCATATAGTATGAGTTCCGTCTTCTTCCTGTGCGCTGTCCTGGGTGTTCTGCATCTGCGACAGCCTGTAGGCTTTCGGCGACATGCCGACATGTTCGCGGAAGAATTTCCCGAGCGACGACTGGTTGCTGAAATGCAGAATGTCGGCAATCTCCTTTATGCTCATCGACGTGTGTCGCAGCATGATGCGTATCTCGAGTGTGGTGTAGATGTCGAGCCAGTCGTTCGGCGTCCGGCTGCTGACGCGTTTCACCACTTCGAGAAGTGTCTTCGACGAGATGCCGAGTTTCTCGCTGTACCAAGCCACGCGCCTTTCTGTGCGGAAATTGTTTTCTACGAGTTGTATGAAATGTTCGAAAACCTCCTGCGAGCGCAGCTGTTTCGGAGCTTTCTCCTCTGTGATGCGTTGTGTGATGTTGCATAGCTCGTAGATCATCGTGGCGAGCAGCGTGCCGGCTATCTGCCGTCTGAAGAGGTGGCTCTCTTCTGCTATTTTCGCCTTGAGGAAGGAGAGGTATTTCCTGAACATGAGCACATCGCCGGGCGTGAGCGAGAAGACGGGGTGCTCGCGTGTGATGACGAAGAGGTTTGCGATGTCTCGCACTTCGCGTATGATGCTGTAGAGGAATGCGTTGGATATGAAAATGATGATGCCTTCGATTGGCTGCACAATCTTTATGTCTCCCAACACTTGCCCTTCGCCCACGATGAGCACGTCGTTCTTCTTCAGCGTGTGCTCCACCGTGCCGAGTGTGTAGCGTCCCATGCCATCGGTACACAGCACGACGATGGTGCATTCTGTGCGCCGGCTCTCTTTGGGCAGCGGCACGGTGTTGAAGTTGGTGATGACGAGGTCTTCGTCGAGATGATACTGCACGTCGGACAGGTTCATCGCGCGTTGTATGTTTACCGGTGTGAGTTCTAACTGTTTCATTGTTTCTCTATTCAGCTGGTTTTGGTATTTGGGTGGTTCTATAAATTACCACCGTAGATATATTTTAAGAGTGGGTTATAACGTCTTGCCATATTTCGTTCTCTTTTCGGTTCAAAGTGTAAGTTCGTTCGGTCACAATACCCGCATTGCTCACTCTCTCACTTAAACTTTGACCTCGAAAATAGAATCGAAATCTGTCAAGGCTAATTTATAGAACCACC
>CALZMB010000232.1 GCA_945788485.1 uncultured bacterium
GTCTCCTTGTTGGGCTTTATGTATGGTCTGTTCTTCGCCGTTCATTGTAATGGTGTAGGTCTCCTCACACCTATATATATAATAATGTATAAGCTATAAACATTGCATCGGGTGCAGTGTTTTTTTCTTCTCACAGGCTGTTTTCTTCCTTTTCTTCGATGAAGAGCTGCGAGCTGTCGTTGTCTATGAAGGTAGCCGTTTCGAGTTCTGTCAGAGACTTTTTCTTCTTGTTCTCCCTTGCTCCCGCCTTCAGCAGGTTGCGTGCCGCTGTGATGATGCTCGGTCCGCTGTCTGCCGTCGTGATGCGCAGTTTGCCCATCGCCTTCATCGTGTCCTGCATCTTGGTCTCCACATCGGCGAATCTTGAGCCGAAGTCCTGGACACGTTCGACGAGAGTGTTTGCCGCCTTCATCATGTTCTCCTGGTTTGACAGCTGTCTCACCTGAGTCCACATCATCTCCAGCACACGCAGGTTCATGTACATCGTCTGAGGTCCGAGAATGAGCACGCCTTTGTCGTACGCCTCTCTCCACAGTGAGCTGTCGTTCAGTAGCGCGAGGTTGAGCGCGCCTTCGGTGTGGATGTACATGATGACGAAGTTCAGCTTGTTGTAGCCCGAAGGCAGGTAGCGGCTGTAATCCTTTCTCGCGAGGCGTTCAACCTGCGCCCGCACGCTTGCCAAGTGGTCTTTCAGATGGACGTGCCTCTCTTCTTCCGTCTCGGCGTTCATGTATCTCTCGTATGCCGTGAACGACATCTTTGAATCCACCACGACATGCCTGTTGTTCGGGAAATGCAGTATGAAGTCCGGGATAAGCCCTTTCCCCTCTTCGTCCTTTATCAGAGTTCCGAGCGTGTCGCGCAGATGTTGCTGCGAGTCATACTGCTCACCGTCTTTCAGTCCGAGGTCTTCGAGCAGCTGTTTCAGTTTCATCTCTCCGAAGTTTCCCTGTGCTTTCACGTCGCCGGTCAGCGCTTTCGTCAGTCTTGCCGCTGTCTCTTCTAAGTTCGCGTTGTTCCGCATATTCGCCTGTATTGTCGCGTCGAGCTTTGTCAGAGCGTCTTTCTGCTGTTGTTTCGAGCTGTCGAGAGCTTCGCGCATGAGTTTCAGGCTCTGCTGCAGCGGGTCGATGATTTTCGATACCTGTTCGATGTTCCGTTCTCCCAGTTCTTTCTGCCTGGCTTTCAGTATTGTCTCTGACGTGGCGGTCATCTGTTCGCGGATGAGCGTGAGCTGGTCGTCAACCTGTTTCTTGTTCATCTCTTTCAGCGTCTCTATCTGTTTCTCCGCCGTCTCTTTCAGTTGTTGCAGCTGTTTCTCGTATGCCGCCGCCATGTCGTCGGCCTGTTTCCGGTGGTCTGCTCTCGCTTGTTCGAGCTGCATCTTTGTGCTCTCCGCCATGGCAGCGTTCACGTCACGTTGTGCTGTGATGTCCCTGATGCAGTCGTTGAGGCGTTTCGTCTCGTATTCGAGAGCGGCTATCTTGCCCCTCTGTTCTTCCGACAGCTTTGCCAATGTGCAGCATTTCTCGTCGCTGCTCTTCTTCTCCGTCCTTTGTCCGATGATGAACGCGATGGCAGAGGCGATAATAACGGCGATGGCAGTGATGATGATTGTGGTTTCCATATTATGTCTTTTTTTGTTTGACAGGTGAATTCTTGTTGTCGTGCAGATATTGTCTCTGAGCTGCAAAGTTACGAAAAAATATCTCAACTGCAAAAAAAACGCGGACAAACAAGAGGAATAATCCTCCGTCTGTCCGCGAGAAAAATATACCTGAATGAGTTTTTCTCCTGACTTCATCCATGCGCCGCCAAAAATTATTTTTGGTTAGCGGTATGGTTGTTATGTTTTTTCTTTTTTATGCCTTTATAGATGCCGGCGTTTGCGTGGAAGAAGTCAGAGCGCCACCTTTCTGCCGTTGACGATATACACGCCTTTTGCAAGACCGCTGATGATGTTCTGTCCCGGTGTCACGGTGTATGTCTTCGTCATGCCGGCAGCAGAGGTCACTGTCACTGTCTGCGCCTTGTCGGCAGTGATGCAGAGCTTTCCGCCCATTGCTCTCACAGAGAGTTTCGCCTTGTTCGCGAGCTGTGTGTCGGTGATGTCTGTCGTGATGAGCTTTCCGATGCGTGCGCATTTGTAGGTGACCACATCTGTGTCGTCCTTCTCATGGCTTGTGGAAGCCTCCGCGCCGTATGACTCGAACACGTTGTCGAAGAAAGTCGGGTCGTATGGCGTCGAGCCTACGCCGCTCGAGCCGTACTTGTCGATATACATCACGCCGATGCCGTTGTTCTCGATATGAGACTTGGTGATGCCGAGCAGAGAGAGAGGGAACTTCCACTCGTAGAAGGTGTGGGCGCTATGGTCAATCTCGCTGATGAGATCGACGAAGCCGCTGTTGCCTTTGAGCAGCTCAGGGTCGTAGCGGAACTCTTCCTGCCCGTAGATGCTTGTGATTGACGGGAGGAGACCGTCAGCATAGCCGTAGTTGTCCTTAATTAACTTGCAGTATGCTGCATCGTAGCTTGCGTGGCCGTCAGGAGTAGGGGTGAAGAAGCCGGGGTTGCCTACGCCAGGCTTGGTGGAACCCATCCATACGGCATCAACGCCGTTGTTGAAGGTGGTGCCTTTCACGCCTTGGCCATCCCAGATGGTGTTGCCGGAAGTGAGCACGCCGTCCATCTGCTTGTCGGCGAAAAGGTCGAAGGCGATGCACATGTGACCGTCCATGTTGTACGGCTTCGACTCGCCAGGCTGTTTGCCTTCTCCGTAGATGTCCCACACCTCATAGACAAACTGCACGCCGAGGTAGAGATTGTCGTTGTCGTAGGCCGCATAGAGGGCGTATGAGTCAACGACAGGACGCTCGTGCGGCCCTTTGAAAGCCATGCAGACATCACGTGCTACACCCTGTGCTATCAGCTCGTCAGGTGTCCAGTTGGAGAGAGCCGTGGTGGACTTCTGGCCGCTGAAAGACATGTTGATGGTCTTGTTCGTGCCTACCTGTCCGTTAGGGTTCGTCTTGTAGTAGTTGGTGTTCAGACTCTTTCCTGGTTCAACCGGGTCGGAGGGTTCAACAGGGTCAGTGCCGCTCTTCTTTGTGTATGTGAAAGAGTTTGTCGCTGTTCCGCCGTCGGTTGTCTTGGCGAATGTCTTGAGTGTTGTCGTGGCGGTGAATGTCAGCGGCGAGCTATACACAGACGATGATGCGGAAGGCGTTGAACCGTCGGTGGTGTAGTAGATTGTTGCCGTTGAAGGTGTGACGGAGAGTGTCACGGTGACAGACTCGGTGAATGTGGTGCCGGAAGCGGGTGAAGCCGACACGACAGGTTTCGTAGGCGTAGGCGTGGTGCCGGAGTATTCGCCCTGGTCGCCGCTCTTGTTGTAGAGGTGGTTGGCGATGGCTGCGAAGTCCTTGGTCTGGTCAGCGTTGCTTCCAACGTTGAAGACCAGTTCTGTCGTTCCGGCAGCCACTGTGGCCTTCCAGATGTTTCCGCTGTGCAACGTCATCGCTTTGCCTGGCCATGATGTCTCGCTGTCCCCGCCCCAGTAGTGTACGTAGGGCTGGCTCCATCCTGCCGAAGCGTTGTCGAAATATACGGTGAAGTCTCCGCTCGGGTCAGACGGGTCAGTCGGGTCAGAGCCTCCGCCTGTGGCAGGAATCTCTTTTGAAAAGACCGCCTCGACATAGTAGCCGTGGTTCTTGAACGCGAGGTC
>CALZMB010000233.1 GCA_945788485.1 uncultured bacterium
AAAGCTAATTTATAGAACCTACCTTATGTGAAAGCGCGTATCAGCGTTCAGAATATAAGGTCGCTCATGATGTCGTCGCTTGTGAAGAGCCCTTGCCGCGTCAGATGCAGGCGACCTTCGTCGATAGCCATGCGCGATGCCTGCAGATGCGGTGTCGCTTGTTTCAGGATATAGTCTCTGAACGTAGGCTGCAGCGTAGAGAGCGCGATGCCGTCACGGGTGCGCAAAGCAGTCGTCACGATGTCGTTGTAGTGTGTCGTCTCGTCGATCTCCTCGCTCTCGCTGTCGGGTTGTCCTGCCTCTACGGACGCTATATATCTTTCGACGTCGCTTATGTTCCACCATCGTCTGCGTTTGTCGTAAGAGTGTGCCGCCGCACCGATTCCGAGATACGGCACATCATGCCAGTAGCTGCTGTTGTGCCTGCTATGGAAAGACGGCAGCGAGAAATTGCTTATCTCATATTGTTCGTATCCAGCTTCAGAAAGGCGGTCGATGAGGCGGTTGTACATCTCTGACGCCAGCTCTTCGTCAATCTCTTCCACCTCGCCGTTTTCTAAAAGCCTGTGCAGCATGGTGCCTTCTTCATACATCAGCGAGTAGGCGGAGATGTGTTCTGGTTTCAGGCTTACAGCCTCTTCTATGTCTGTCATCCATTCGTTCAATGTCTGTTTCGGAAAACCGAACATCAGGTCGAGACTTATATTTTTTATCGCTGCATGGCGCAGAGTCCTCACCGCCTGTTTTGCCTGTTGTGATGAGTGGCGGCGGCGGAGCCATTGCAGCCTCTTGTCAGAAAACGTCTGCACGCCCATGCTCACCCTGCTGACGGGAGAGGCTGCCAGCCATGCCGCAAGTTCTTCTGTCACGTCGTCCGGGTTGCATTCAATTGTCCATTCGTTGATGCGCGAGCAGTCTGCGCGTGAGCTGATGCCGTCGATGAGGCGCGACAGTTGTCGTGGGGAGAGAGCGGATGGCGTGCCTCCACCTATATATACAGTCTCCGGCGCGGAGAAATCTGCTGTCATGCGCAACGACAGTTCTTTCAGCACGGCGTCGATGTATCTGTCCTTTATGTCGTTGAATGTTGTGGAATAGAAATCACAGTATATGCAACGCGATTTGCAGAAAGGTATGTGGACATAGATTGATGACATTCGCGGGTGGGGGTTATGCCATGAGGCAGGTGTGAAGGTATATGGCGGCGTATTTGTGTCACGTTCTCTTTCTTCTCTTGTAACAGTCTTTGTAGTCGCACAGGCCGCAGGTGTAGTCGTTATACCTCGCCTTTGTGCCGATGCCGATGATGCCCGAAACAGATTTCACCGGCATCATGAAATTGCTGCCGGTGAGTGTGACGCCTGCCGTCTCTCCGTTGAAGAGCGGGAAGAGGAGGCTCTGTTGCGAGACGTGCCATCCGCAATATCCCGGAGAGAAGCGGTTGGTGCGTTTCCATGAGAGTTTGCCTATCTGTGCGTCGAGCACCTTTTCCATGTAGTCGGCGCATTTCTCGGCGAGTGCAGAGCCGATGGCGTGTGCATGGTAAGTCTTCACGATGTCGTCTTTCGGCATCTCTTCTATGAACCGCTGATATTCCGCTCCTGCCGTGCAGACGAAAATGACGAACGCCTCTGCTCCACGCAGCTGACGTGCCACAATCTTTCCGCAATTGAAAGTCGTGGCATGGA
The DNA here is from genome assembly GCA_945788485.1 of uncultured bacterium. Taxonomy (GTDB): domain Bacteria; phylum Bacteroidota; class Bacteroidia; order Bacteroidales; family Bacteroidaceae; genus Prevotella. Next base: position 1,689 of record CALZMB010000233.1, read on the forward strand.
TGGCGCCTCCCTCTCTCTCTCCCTCTTCTCGCTTCACTTTTTCATCCCCGTCTTTCGTTTCCGCCCTCTGCATGTTGTGGGTGAAGAGTGTCACAGCAGCATTCTCCGTGTCAACGTTGCCACGCAGTGCGGTGAAGGCATAGCGCGGCCGCAGCCACTGCCTTATGTCTGATGTCATTTCCGCTATCTCGTCGCGTATGCTGTCGTCCGGCATAGTGTCTCCATAGCCCATTTCGCGGTAAATGTCCTCGGGGCTTATGTCGAGTGCGTCGTATGAAATAACATCTGTTGTCATGTTTCTTTATGCGGGGTTGTTGTCAGTGTGTGTCCATATACCATGCCGTTTCTTGCAGCGAGGGCAGTGCCAGCTCGTTTGCCGTTGGCGAAGATGTTGAGATGCCGCAGAATGACGTTAGAGGAATCTTTTTCTCCGTTGGCAGGGTGGTGAAGATGTCTTTCGTGCAGGCTTTGGAAACGACAACCTGCGACATGATGTTGTCGAAAGTGTCGAGCAGCGGCGATGCCGGATAGACTTTGTGGATGTAGTCAGCCAGGTCGTAGAAGACTGTCGCCTTCATCCCGTCATATTTCTGTACGTCGCTGAGCGAAGCGGTGTTCGCGTCTTCAAGCGTACTTATCATCTTCACGGTCTGCACCAGTTCGTTCAATTTCTCGCATCTTGTCGCTGTGAAGCAAGCATAAGGGAAGGTGCTGTCTGCATAGTATGAGACGAACCCGTCAGCCACGTCAGCATAGTTGTGGTTGATGAGGCTTTTCAGGATTGTCTTGTATGGCGCGCCGTAGCTTGGCGTTTCTGCCGCGCTTGCGATGAAATAGTCGCAGATGTTCCTGTAGCCGTAGATTGTCTCGATGTTCGACATCAGGCAAGCGTCGAAGAAGACATAGTTGAAGTGCGTCTTGCTGTTCTCTGCGGCGGCGATGAGCGCGTCGTGGCTGATTTGGTGCTTTGCTGATGCAGTGCCGAAAGCTCTCTTTTGCCCTCCCGTCCCTGCAGCGGATGTAAGGGTCAAGATGTCAATGCCTGCCGGCAGCCATGCTGAGCCGTGAGAGCCGATGACAATAGAGTAGGACTTTGCCGGCGCTGCTTTTTTCACTCTCAGGAAGATGTCCTGCAACGCTTCGGCGGCCTTCGCCTGGTTGTCGCTGACAAATTCCAGCTGCATCAGTCCGTCGATGACGCTCTCAGTGCAGATGCTGTCGGCATATACCAGTTCTGTCATCTTGGCGTTGATGAGGTTGATGGCGTTGATGATGACGATGCGCGTGTTGCCCAGCCCGCCTTGTGCTGTCACGGCACTCTTCATGTCCGCGATGTTCTGGCTTATCTGGCTTTCCAGTCCGCTGTACGGGAAGAGGAAGATGATTGTCTCGGCAGCCATTGTGTCTTCTTCTCCGCCGCTCTCGTTCTTATCGTTGCTACAAGCCGTAACCCCGCTGATTAGCAGGATTACGGCGAGTATTATCGACAGGATGTGTCTGTTTTCTTTTGTCTTCTTCATTTGTTTTTCTCTGCGAAGGATGAGAAATGCAGGCTTCGGTTGCCCGTCGGTTAAGCCTTCAGGCTCTTTATTGTTTCTTTCAGTGCTGCAATCTTCTCAAGCGAGTCAGACGCTTTCTTCCTCTCAAGAGCCACCACCTGTTCCGGCGCGTTGTTCACGAACCTCTCGTTGCTCAGTTTCTTCTGTATGCCGGCAAGGAAACCTTCGAGGTGTTTCAGTTCAGCCTCGGCTTTCTTTATCTCAGCCTCGACATCGATGAGGGCGCCGAGCGGAACGGCATACTCTGTCGTGCCTATGAGGAAGGATGATGTGCCGTCGCCCTTCTGCGCTACATACATGATGTCGCTGAGGCCTGCCATCTTCTTTATGATGATGCAAAGCGCCGCGTCGTGTGTCACCTCGTCGGGATTCTCGTTTCCTGCAACCTGCAGCTGCAATGGCTCGCGCGGTGAGATGTTCTTTGTCTGACGTATGCCGCGCACGCCAGAGATGATTTGCTTCGCATCC
>CALZMB010000234.1 GCA_945788485.1 uncultured bacterium
CCCCGAAGCAAATGCTTCGGGGCTCAGTTCGTTATATAAAGATGTAACATCATGAGATATAAGGATATATTTTTCGATTTCGACGATACACTATACGATACTCGCGGAAACGCCAACATTGCTTTGACAGAAGTGTTCCGCGATTTCGCTTTGGAGAGGTTCTTCTCTGAGCCGCAGTTTTTCTATGACACCTATTGGAAGATAAACTCGGAGCTATGGCTGCAATACAACAAGAACGAGATAACGAAAGACTATCTTGTCATCGAACGTTTCAAACGACCTTTGTCTCTCGGCAAAGGCATCAACGTTACCGACGATTTGTGTCTGAAGATTAGCGACAGCTTCCTGTCTTACTGTTCTGACAAACCTGGCGTCCTGCCCGGATGTTACGAATTGTTGGATTATCTGAAAGCCAAAGGCTACCGTTTGCATATTTGCAGCAACGGATTCAACGAAGTTCAGTACAAGAAACTGCGTGCATCGAATCTCACAGACTATTTCGACACTGTAATCCTGAGCGAAGATGCACCAGCAAACAAACCCTCAGGACTCTTCTTTGACTATGCCTTCGATGTCTCTGCGGCATCTATGGAAACTACGCTCATGGTTGGAGACAACTATTTTGCAGATGTATGCGGAGCGCTTGATTATGGTTTTGATGCTTGTCTCTACAGACGATGGGACAAGACCTTTGTCCCAGAACGCAATGTGACATTCGTCGTTGACAACCTTATTGATTTAATTGATGTGTTGTAGCTGCTGATTTGTTAAATATTGGAAATTGCATTCATCTTTTATACGCAGACTTTATGTTCTGTCACATAATTTGCTTATCTTTGTAACGGAAAAAAGCTTATCACTATGAAGATATACACAAAGACAGGAGACCGCGGCAAGACATCACTCGTCGGAGGGAAACGTGTCTCGAAATGCGATGTACGGATTGACAGTTATGGTACGGTTGACGAGCTCAACTCGTTCATCGGACTGCTCGCGACATACGTCAAAGACGAAGACGAACTAAAATTCCTTATGCGTGTACAGAACAAACTATTTGTTGTCGGAGCATATCTCGCAACCGACAATGGATGCAGAGAAACAGCGAATAATATTGAGAAAGACGGCAAAGGAGCCGTTTGCAGCGCAGAATCCATGGGGCTGCACGATGCTGATGTGAAAGACATTGAGGCTGCGATAGACCGTATAGAAACTTCTCTGCCTGCATTGCGTGCCTTCATCTTGCCGAGTGGCAGCCGCGCCGCATCTTATTCGCATGTCTGCCGCACAATATGCAGGAGGGCTGAGCGTTGCATCTGCTTGTTGGAAGAGCAGGGGGCTGTGGTTGATGCTATGGTGACGTCTTACATCAACCGCCTCAGCGACTATTTCTTTGTACTTGCAAGAAAGCTGAACGTCGATAACGGAGTGGCTGATGTGGAGTGGCAACAGTAGCCCTACGCTAACCAGTCGATGATATGCCAGCCTTGTTCTCTCAGATATAGGCATATACAAAAACCGCCAGGCTTTATGCAAGTCTGGCGGTTTTTGTATGAATATAGGTTTATCATTTCATCTTTATCAGTGTACCTGTGGGGCAGACAAACCTGCAGAAAGGTCTCGGGATGAAGATAGCGACAAGCAGGATTGAGACTGCAAGAGCTATGACAAGCGGCTCGGCGGTGGAAAGGAGAAAGGCGGAGAACGGCTCGTAGGCAATCCAGTCGCTCCATACATCGGTGATGAGCAGGCAAGTCAGCACAGCCCATAGTATTCTTCTGAACCATACGAGATATTGTATGGTCTTCTCTCCGACTTGAATCTTTGTGCCTGGAAGCCTGTACATGATTTCCTGGGCAGAGCCGAGCGGGCAGATGTGGGTGCAATAATAGCCTTTCTTTCCGAAAAGAGGGTAGATAAGGGCAGCCGTAAGCATCAGCACAGATGCTGTCATTGAAGGAAGCCGGATGCCGTTGGCTGCTATTGAGATAAGCATAGTGTGGTTGATGAAAGTGCCGCTCCATAATCCAAGCACTGCTACATTCAGCATGAGTTGTATCGTGTGCATTCTCCTGTTATGCACGAATAGAGGTATGATCATTGCCATAAGGAGAACGGCAAGAGCCGCGATGTTCTTCAGAGTGATGCTGTTTGGTATGCCGGCTTGCTCGTCTGGCATTCTCTCGGCATACTGTTTTGCCGCGTATGCCAGTCCTCTTCTCGCATTCTCTTTGACTGCTTCTGACGAGAACGTAGCTCCGCTGACGGCATCTACTTCTATTTCCGCAGCCTCGCTGATGTCTTTCCCTATCCAGCTTTCTGTTATTGTGACAGCCTTTTTCCAGAATCCGGGCGTTTCATCGTTTGGCAATGCAACCACTCTTGTCACTTTCCCGTCAGAGACATAGATGTCGAGAGGTGTCTTGCCGGCATATCCTTGCACGTCGTCAGCGAGCGGGGCAGTATGCACCACCATTGTGTCTCCAATGACGGAAAGTGTGTCTGTAGCTATGATTTCCTTAAAGAAACTGTGTCGCAACAGCCTGTTCTCTTTACGTACGGCTGTGACAGACAGGACAATTATACAGACGCTCAATGCCAAAAGGCTGTGGATGATGGAATTTTTCTGCATTTAGATGGTTGTTACAAGTTAATCTCAAGCGGGAATGATATCCGTATCGCGATGTTTCTGCCCATGTTGTTGTAGCCCTCGCGGCCGGTGACAGGCAGTGTGGGAGCGTATTTCAGACGTGAGAGATGCGACTGGTATGCGCAATTGAATATGTTGTTGACAGAGAATGAGAGCTGGCAAATAGGCTTGTCGCCATTTCTCATGATGTCTGTGGCGAAAGACAGTGAGAAGAGTGTATATGACGGTGTCGGCGTCTCAGTGTCGTTTGCTGTCATGATGTGGCTTTGTCTGAAATTGATGTCTGCCTCCACTTCGGCAAACATGTTTCTGAAGACAGTGCGTGGGGTTGGTATATCATAGTGCAGTGTTGATATCCAGCGAGGTGCCGGGATGAATGGCAGGTATCTGCTGTCTTCTTCAGCGTGTAGCTGTCGGGCGTCGATATATGAGAAGGAGTTCTCGAAATGCAGATGACTGATAGGGTGCCACACTACACGCATCTCTCCGCCGAGCAAGCGTGCGTCGCCTTGCGTGAACTGACATACAGGTGTGTCGTCTATGTTTTCTGCCGTCCGTGCCAGGAAGATGTAGTCGTAGATACGGTTGGCGAACAATGCGAATGAAAGCGACAGCCGCGGAAAGGAGAGGTCTAAGCCCAGATCGAGCTGCAGGCTGTGTTCCGGATCGAGCCGATTGTCGCCACGTTCGTATCTGAATGTGCCTTCGTGTATTCCGTTGCTTGCCAGTTCGCTGATGTTCGGTGCGCGGAATCCGTGTGAGAGATTAGCTTTCACGTCAATGTGGCTGCCGATGTTGTGTATCACTCCGATGCTGCCGCTGAAAGCGTTGAATGTCCGTCTGAAGTCTTGGAAACGTTCTTTCCCGTCGTCTGTCAGTTGCAGGCTGTGCAGATCTCTGATGTCATAGCGCAGTCCGCCGCTCAGGTGAGTGTCGTGGGTCAGAGATGTAGAGAGCGTGGCGAAGGCTCCGAAGTCAAACATCCTGTATGCCGGGATGAGATATTCCGTGCCGAGATTCTCGGAACGTTGCCACATCCCGTTGACCCCGAAGTTCGTTTTTA
>CALZMB010000235.1 GCA_945788485.1 uncultured bacterium
TCGCTTAGTACAGCCTTCCAGGCTGGTCATTATATACATATTTTTTACTTGAGAATCTTGAATAACAGTTCTTTTTCAATTGAACTGAAAAGATTCCTTATAGACAAAAGCCGGCGCAGCGCGGGAGGTCTGCTGCCCTCTCAGGAATTACATCATCTGCCAGTATTGTATCCTCCTGTCCTTTGGTTAGACGATTTGTTAATATTGCTAAATATGTCAGTAGTAATAGCCTTTATTCCAATTGATTACATTAGTCTGGTGTCCGATTTTGCAAGACATCTCCCATGCGGAAAGTCAGATTTTGCAAGATTTTTGTCTGATTTTGCAATGCCTGTTTGTGCCATTAACGCGTAACTTTGCAACAGATTTAGCGGCACCCTTCAGATGTGGTGCAAGGCTCTCTTTTGCGTGGCTTAGAAGCCTGCGTAATAAACAGTAACAGATATGAAAAAGCAAGACAACAAGCGGCTCACCGAACGGCAACGACGCAACATGCAGTTTCTTGAAGACCGTTTCTGGCTACTCGACACGATCCGCAGCATGATTGACAACGAGCTCGACCGTCGCGCGGAGGTGCCCGAGGATAATCCTCACCCCATGAGCACGCCACCCGGACAGAAAGGCCGAGAATCGCCAAAAGCCCAATCCGGAGAGGCGGGAGACCGTCCATGCCGCTCCCTCTGCCAACGCATCAGAAGTCTATTCACCAAATGTCAATAACAAATGGGAAAACAGCGACGATGCTATACATAAGACAATGTTTTACCCTATTAAAATAAAAAGAAGATGAAAAGAAACCGTATTCTCGCACTGTCGGCCGCCATGGTGCTGGCATTTGCAATCGCAACGCCCGCCAACGCACAGTTTGGCAACCTCATGAACAAGGCGAAGAAGGCCGTCAAGGAGAAAGTGGACAACACACTGAAGGACTCCAGGCAGAAGGAGGAGGGCACCGTCCGTGCTGCCTCAGACAAGTCAGACTCCGACGGAGTGTCGGGCGTCACAGGCGTGTCAAGAGATTACTCCAGCCAGCCCGATGCTTCTCCGGCGGCAGAGATGCCCAAGGGCGTGAGCGTGCCTGAGACACTGATGGGCAAAGCCGACGCCGAGGCGCGCAAGCAGTGGGGCGCAGGATTCGTGAAATCAGTCTTCCTCACATCGCAGTGGAAGGAATTCAAGAACCCGAAGTATCCTTATCAGGTGATGCACCGCAGCATGGACGTCGATTTCATCGTCAAAGAGGGCGACAGCCATTTCGTCTATCACTGGGTGCTCAAAGAGGGCGTCTTCAACGGCAAGGGCACAGGCACCTTCAGCATCATGGCACGCATGAAGCACCCCACAAAAGAGAAAGTAAGTTATAAATAGGCAGCAGCCCTCTATGTCAATAACCTAACGCCCTGGTCTCCTGCAAGGCGTTGTCCCGACAAAGGGATTCAATGAGGAGACACCATTGATATGAAGACCAATTTACTCAAGAACATGACAGCGGCGATAGCAGCTCTGTTCATCGCCCTACTTGCCATGCCACAGACGGCGTTGGCGCAGAACTCTGAAGCCTATGTGCTCGAGAACAACGGAACGCTGACGTTCTACTACGATGCCAACAAGGCAACGCGCACGGGCAACGTATATGGCATCGACCAGAAACGGGCAGACGATACCAGAGTTCCTGCATGGGCAGGAACCTCTAACGACCGGAATAAACGGATAACGAAGGTTGTCTTTGACTACTCATTCCAGAATTACAAACCAATCGATACAAGCTTCTGGTTCTATTATTGCACGACACTCAAAACCATAGAGCGTATGGATTTCTTGAACACAGCAAATGTGACCAACATGAGATATATGTTCAAGGAATGCTTACAACTGACCTCACTTGACGTGTCGAAATTCAACACAGCAAACGTGACCGACATGACTTGCATGTTCATGGACTGCACAGGCCTGACCTCACTTGACGTCACGAAGTTCAACACGGAGAAGGTGACCAAGATGTGCAGTATGTTTAACAGCTGCTTAAAGCTGACCTCACTTGACGTCTCGAAATTCAACACGTCGAAGGTGGGCGACATGAGCTTTATGTTCAGTGGCTGCTTTGCCCTGACCTCACTTGACGTGTCGAAATTCGACACGCAAAACGTGACTAACATGGACCGTATGTTCATGAACTGTGAAAAACTGACCTCACTTGACGTAGCGAGCTTCAACACGACAAGTGTGTCCAACATGAGCTGTATGTTCCTCAACTGCAAAGCCCTGACCACTATCTACTGCAATGACGACTGGAATAGAAAAGTAGTTAAAGAAAGCACGGATATGTTCAAAAATTGCTCAAACCTCAAGGGCGCTGTGGCATACGACGCTAACAAGACGGACGTGACAATGGCGAACTCCACGGGCTACTTCACAAAGAAGAATGAAGCCTATGTGGTCCAGTCCAGCGGCATGCTGACGTTCTACTACGACACAGAAAAGATACAGCGCGTGCTCTCTGGCAGATACATCATACATGACATCGACAAGAAGCGGAAAGACGCTACCGCAATTCCTGCTTGGGCGGGAACCCCTGAAAAAACAAATACTCTGAAAAATAAGGTGGTCTTCGACAGCTCGTTCAAGAACTACAGACCGACTACTACTGATTTCTGGTTCTATTATTGTGTGGCACTCGAAACCATAGAGGGCATTGAAAACCTGAACACTGAGGATGTGACCGACATGCACTGTATGTTCGAAGGCTGCGAAAAACTGACCTCACTTGACATCTCGAACTTCAACACGGCGAAGGTGACTCACATGAACTATATGTTCTACGGCTGCTCCGCACTGACCTCACTTAACGTCTCGAACTTCAACACAGCGAAGGTGACCGACATGCGCTGTATGTTCTACGGCTGCTCGGCCCTGACTACTATCTACTGCAATGATGACTGGACTAAGGGTGTAGTGACACAAAGCAAGGGTATGTTCTATGACTGCACAAACCTCAAGGGTGCTGCGACATACGTCGCTAACAAGACGGACGTGACAATGGCGAACCCCACAACGGGCTACTTCACAAAGAAGACTGTAGCTTATGTGGTCGAGGACGGCAGCACGCTGACCTTCTACTACGACGCCAACAAGGCAACGCGCACGGGCACCGTATATGGCATCGACGATAAACTGGCAGACGATACCGTCATTCCGGCATGGGCGGGAAACAAATTAAACAGAAATGAACGGACAACGAAGGTGGTCTTCGACAGCTCGTTCAAGAACTACCGGCCGGCTACTACTGCTTACTGGTTCTGTATTTGTAAGAAGCTCGCAACCGTTGAGGGCATTGAAAACCTGAACACAGCGGATGTGACCGACATGAGCGGTATGTTCTTGGGCTGTTCAGCCCTGACCTCACTTGACGTCACGAACTTCAACACCCGGAAGGTGACCGCCATGACCAACATGTTCTCTGCCTGCTCAGCCCTGACCACTATCTACTGCAATGACAACTGGAAGAGCGATGTAGTGAAAGAAAGCAGGGATATGTTCATCGGCTGCAAAAACCTCAAGGGCTTTGCGACATACGATGAGACCAGGACGGACGTGTCAATGGCGAATCCCTCATCGGGCTACTTCACAAGGAAGTCCGTAGCTTATGTGGTCGAGAACGGCAGCACGCTGACGTTCTACTACGACACTGAAAAGGCAACGC
>CALZMB010000236.1 GCA_945788485.1 uncultured bacterium
GACGGCGGCGGCAGCAGCGTCGTGTCGCGGATGCCGGTGATGTGCTGCATGATATAGTCCAGACCCGCCAGAGCGTCTATCTCGCCCTGGCCGTACATGTTGTTGGGATAGCCGGACGCCGGGTCGCGGCGGCGCGCCGTGGCGGCGAAGATGTCCTTCACCTGCTCGGGGGTCAGCGTGGGGCAATGCTGAAGCCACAGGGCTATGATGCCCGCCACGACGGGCGACGACATCGAGGTGCCGCTGTCCGCCGTCCAAGGGTAGCGGCGACCGCCGTAGTCGGTGAAGCGAACGGTGTGCTTCGCGGAATAGCCCGCCGGTTCCGCCTCGATATAGTAGCTGCTCAACGCCGACACGATGTTCTGGCCGGGCGCGCTGATGTCCGGCTTCGTCAGCCCGGAAAGCGTGGGGCCCATGCTGCTGAAACGGGCGCGCTCGCCGTCCGTGCCGTAGTTGGTGACCGCAGTCTTGCCCTCCGTGTTGACGACCGACGTGCGGTAGGCGGTGGCACCGACACACACCACACGCCCGACACTGCCGGGGAAGAGGACAGAATGGTCTGAAGAATAGTTGCAGAGCGTCGGATCGGTGCTGTCAGACACAAACTGTCCCTTGTAGGCATACGCCTCGATGTCGTTGCCGGAATCAAGCAGGCGGAAGGCGACGGGGCAGCCGGACCCGCCGAGAGAGGTGTCTTCAGTATGGAAATAGAATTCTGCCGCAACCTTTGTGGCGTCGTAGCCAGACGGATAGGCGCAGAAGCTGATGACGGCATCGCCCGCATTGCGCACGGTGACGGTGTCAAGCACGACGCTGTCGGGATATGCCGCGAGGACGGAGGTGTCGTACATGAATGTCTTCTCCGTTCCACCGCTGTCGAAGAATGTGACAGCCACGGCAGGATATCGTGCAGAACAGGTGTTTATCAGGAATTTGCCGTTGTCGGGCCTTACGAAAGCGCCGCGGATATCCGCTCCGAGAGGTTTCTGCATATACATCCCCTTCATGCCCTCGTTGCCGGCCGAGCAGACGAGGATGCGTCCCGGTCCGAGCATCTTGTTGATGACATCGTTGAAGAGGGGCGCTTCGTAGAAATCGTCCTTCGACCCTTCGCTCAGGTTGATGACACACGGCTTGCCCACGCTCCCGGCATAGTCGAAGATGTATTTGAAGGCGAGGATGTCTGTCGCCGTGGTGTATTTGTAGAGGTCTTCCGGCTTGACGAGTGTCTTGTTCTGTCCCACCATGTTCGCCACGAGACAGAGGTCGGCGTCGGGAGCCATGCCGATGTATGGCGAGAGGGTGCCGTTGCCCTCGCTGCCGCTGCCTGCCGCAATGCCTGTGGTGTGCGTGCCGTGGCCTATGATATGTGCGTCGGCAGAGCGTGCCTTGGTGCGGAGGGCGGCGGCGGTGGTGTATTGCCGGCCTACATAGACGGTGTCCGACACGCCGTCAGACGCCTTGCCCACAACGGCTTCGCCACTGTCTGTACCGTCGAGCTGGTCCCACAGGCGGCGGATGCGGCATTCCGTGCCGTCGGAGGTGAGGAAGGTGGGGTGGTTGAGGTCGAAGCCCACATCCACCATGCCTACGACAACGCCCTTGCCCGTCAGACCCTGACGGACAACAGACAACGGCGACGGCGACGGCGGGACAGCGGTCAGAGGCTTGTCCCACAGCTCGGCTGAATGTACGATGAGGTGTGTGGTGTCGAGCGTGACATCGTTGCTTGCGCCTGCCTCGATGCGCGTGACGGCGGCAAGAGAGGCGAGCGCGTCGAGCGACGTCAGCGGTATGGCGGCGACGAAGATGTTGTCCCAGGAGGCGAGGACGCGGCAGCCGTAATCGCGCAATAGCTGATGCGGAGCGCCGCCGCCTGCCTCTCGGCGGTCGATGCTGACGAGGGCGGTGATGAAAGGCGCGGCAGACGGCGCAGAGCCTTTCACGGATTTTGCTTCGCGTGCGCTGGCGGCTGCCTCACGAACAAGCGCCGACATCTTCTGACGGTGCTGCCCCGCTATGCTCAACGGCAGCAGCAGGAGGAGTATAAGCAGTGGATGTTTCATTTCTTTTCGATTAAAGACGTGACGGACGTTATGAACGTTCGTATCGTTATGAACGTTATTGTCGTTATGAACGTTCGTAACGTTCTTATCGTCCGTATCGTGCGTATCGTTTGTATCGTCCGTAACGGCGATTTCAGAAAACCAGTTTTTCTTTCTTCAGCACCTCTTGCAGCTCATCGGGCGTGCCGGTGCAGAGCGTTCGGTCTGATGTCATCACCCACAGCCGGTCTGCCAGCCGCAGCGCCATCTCCATGTCGTGGGTGGAGAGCAGTGCCGTGACATGCTCGGCGGCATCGTCGTCAGACATCGTCAGCGACTTCAGCAGGCGCATCGTCTCCGCCTTCGAGGGATAGTCGAGAAAGGCGGTGGGCTCGTCGAGCAGGACGAGCGGTGTCGTCTGGGCGAGAGCCTTCGCTATCATCACCTTCTGACACTCGCCGTCAGAGAGCGTGCCGATGTGGCGGCGGCGCAGCCCGTTGATGCCCACGGCATTGATGCTGCTGTCTATGACAGCGGCGTCGCGGGGCGTGAGACGGCCCCAGAGGTTGGTGTAGGGCGTGCGGCCGAGAGCCACCGTCTCTTCTACGGTCAGCATCCGCACCTCCGGCCTGCCTGTCAGCACGACACTGACGAGGCGCGCACGCTCTCGTGCCGACAAGGCGGAAGCGTCGCGGCCGGTGACAGTGACGGTGCCCGAGAGAGGCGGAAGGAAACCGGAGAGCGTCTTCAGAAGCGTCGATTTCCCGACACCGTTCCTGCCGACGAGACAGGTCAGCTTGCCCGACGGCAGTGCTGCCGTCAGCTTTTCGGCTATCGCCTTCTTGCCGTAGCCTATCGTGAGACTGTCGATAGAGAGGATGTCAGATTGATTCGATGTAGTCATAGAGAGCCTTGTAGAATTTATGCCGCGTCATGGTGGGCGCGTCGCCGAGGATGATGAGTTTCATGCGGGCCCGCGTGATGGCGACGTTCATGCGGCGTATGTCGTTCAGGAAGCCAATCTGCCCCTCGTCGTTGGCGCGCACAAGCGAGATGAGGATGATGTCGCGCTCCTGCCCCTGGAAGCCATCGACGGTGTTGACGCTGATGCTGTGGCGCAGCGGGCGGAAATATTCTTCTTTCTTCAGCAGCTGACGCAGATACTGCACCTGCGCCCTGTAGGGCGAGATGATGCCGACATCGATGCTCTCGTCGATGGCGCGCTGCCTGCCTATCTTCTCGATATACAGCTGCAGGGCAGCGAGCGTGAGGCGCGCCTCGGTCTTGTTCACCCTGCCGTATGATTCGCCTACAAACTCTTCGCGGCACGACATGTCCGCCGTGTCGATCCACAGCATCGGGATGTCGTAGTCGAGGATTGAGCGGTGGCGCACCTCGGGGGCGGACACCACCTTGCCGCCGTAGAACCATCTGGAGGAGAACTGCATGATGTCGTCGTGCATGCGATATTGCATGGTGAGCATCGTCACTGCCTCTGGCCGCCGCTGCGCTATGCGCTGCATCAGCGTGACGCCCAGTCCGCCGCGCAATGCCTCGAAGCTTTTTATCGTCGGCGGCAGCTGGCAGTGGTCGCCGGCGAGCACCACACGCGCCGC
>CALZMB010000237.1 GCA_945788485.1 uncultured bacterium
AACCTTGCCAAGGTTAGGGTCGCGAGTTCGAGTCTCGTTTTCCGCTCTCTTTTTTTATTTTTTTTATAGAGAAAACACAACATTACCATAATGAATTTATATTTAAGGTATTTTGACAGTGAGATTCTTGTCACTAATGTCGATGACGCAATTGACTTTCTGGATAGCATTCCGGAGATAACTATGACTTCGCGCATTGCAGAGGATGTCAGACAATATTTTGAGAGCGACAACAGATTCCCCAAACGCTACAAGGTGAGGCCGAAGATATATTTTATAATGATAAAGACCGATGCCTCAACGATGAAAGAATTCAAAGAGTATCGCGCGAATTCTATATCAAAAGCCAACAACGACGAGACTCCTCCTGCAAGCCCCGAGCCGCTTTCTTACCGCGACGACACGCAATACATGTCGCATGCCCGGATGCAGCAGAACATTGTCATGGCGCTGCATACGCAAAGATTCGGATGGTATGAAGGAGTGTTCGATTTCAAAAGGGTTGTGGTGGTTCCCGCTACGGGGAAGAACGAATATCGTGACACCCATTTTGTAGCGCAATGCAAGGCGATGTCTGGAATTGACTGTTACAACCGCATAAAAGAGCATCTGCAGATGAGGGTCGATTCAAGAAGCCAGTTCTCCTCGCCAAAAGGCAAGAACTTCTCTTTCACCTTCCTTGGTGAATGTAAGCCTCTGCCGGAGGAATAACTTTTTTGAGTTCATGTTCCTGTTTGTTACATCAACCTTCGCAGTAAAGACGGTCGTCTGTGTCTGCTTTTTCAAAATTGTTGTCGGATAATAAACATTTTTATTTATGAATAAGGTAATGCTAATCGGAAATGTCGGAATGGAGCCTGATGTGAGATATTATGCTGCCGACCAATGTGTGGCACATGTGCGTCTTGCAACGACAGAGCGGGGATATACATTGCCTAACGGAACGCAGGTGCCGGAGAAAACAGACTGGCATTCGCTGACATTCAGCAAAGGGCTGGCGAAAGTTGTGGAAAAATATGTCCACAAAGGCGACAAGCTCTATGTTGAAGGAAGACTCAGATACAATATCATTGAAGACAAACGTGGACAACGCGCCACTGTCGTCGATGTTCTTGTTGAGAATATGGAGATGCTGTCTCCACGCTCCAGCTCTCAGCAACAACAAAAGCCAACGGCAAGCGCCGAACCGGCAAACGACGCGAAGAATGATTCGGGCAACTCACGTTCTGACACCAACGAAAACAATATAAACCTGCCATTTTAATGGAAATTGACACTCTCATGCAGTCGCTTTCAGAAGTCAGCTTTATCACTCCTTCTATTGGCGTACTGCTTTCACTTATATGTACGATAGTACTTTTATATCTTTCAGGCTTGGCGAGCGGCTCTGAAATAGCTTTCTTCAGCCTTTCTCCAAAAGAGATTTCACAGCTTGATGCAGAACATTCTTCAACAGACAAGTCTATCATAAGCCTGAGAGAAGATTCTGAACGCACCTTGGCGACAATCCTGATTGTCAACAATTTTGTCAATGTTACAATCATCATGTTGTGCAACTATATCTTCGCGCATACTATCGACTTTGGCACAGCGATATGGCTCGAGTTCTTGTGCATCACGGTGCTGCTCACTTTCTTGCTCTTGTTGTTCGGCGAAATCCTTCCGAAAGTGTACAGCAGGCAGAACCCCTTGGCTTTCTGCAGGAGGGTTTGCGCGTTAGTCCTCGTTTCAAGAAGACTGTTCTGGCCTTTGGAAAGCGTGCTGATGTCAACCGGCATCATCGCCGAAAAGGTGATGCAGAAAGACGGGCGCGTCTTGAGCATCGACGAGCTTGAACATGCCCTGGAGATGACAGACAAACAGGAGCTGAAGGGCGAGGAAAGCATCCTGCAGGGCATCATCCGTTTCGGTGACGAGACGGCAAGAGAAATAATGACATCAAGACAGGATATTGTGGATTTAGACATCCATGCGCCATTCACAGATGTGCTGAAATGTGTGGTGGAGAACAAGTACAGCCGCATTCCTGTATGTCAGGACAGCTCTGACAACATAAAGGGAATATTATATATCAAAGACTTGTTGCCGCATATAAACAAGCCGGCGAGCTTCAGATGGCAGTCTCTCATGCGTCCGCCATATTTCGTGCCAGAGACAAAGAAAATTGATGACCTTTTGCGAGATTTCCAGGAGAACAAGGTGCATATAGCCATCGTTGTCGATGAGTTCGGCGGCACTTCGGGCATTGTCACGCTTGAGGATATTCTTGAAGAGATTGTAGGCGAGATAAACGATGAGTTTGATGAGGAAGAGCGTCACTACACCAAACTCAGCTACAACACATATATCTTTGAGGGCAAGACACTCTTGACAGATTTGGTGAAGGCATTGAAAGTTGAGGATGACGAGTTTGACCTGTTCAGCGGAGATGCTGACACGCTCGCCGGTCTTATCCTTGAGATGAAAGGGGATTTCCCGTCGCTTCACGAACGTCTTGAACTGAAGAACTACACATTTGAGATTATGGAGCTTGACGGACGCCGCATTTCCAAAGTGAAGATTGTCGTCAACTAAGCTTTGCCGCCCGTCGTGAGAAGAAAAGTCTAAAGCCGTCGTATGCCTGAAGCATGCGTTATGGCGGGTGAGGACGGAGAATAAGAAAATTAGAAAATAAGAAAAGCAGGAGGCAGATGCCCTTTATGACCGGCATGTGTCTCCTGCTTGATTGTTGCGCGTGTGTCCTGCCATCGTTCTGGTTTGCCGAAGGCAGATATTGTGTTTGTCACACCATGAAAACGAGCATGTGCATCGGAGAAGATGCAAGTATCACTCACGTTCTGCTGAAACAGCAGGGTTAGTATTCGTCATCATCGAGGTCATCGACTGTGATGTCAAGGTCCTCGGGGTTCTGTTCGACTGTTGTCCTGTAGCTTTCTTCTGTAAGCTCGTCTTCTGTAAGCTCGTCTTCGTCCTCGTCCTTTCCGTAGGTGTCTTCCGGCAGGTCAAAGTCATCATCATCAGACGCTTCTTCTTTGTCGTAGCCGCTTTCTAATTCGTCGATTGAGACTTTCTCGGCAAGAGGTTTCACTTTTGCGAAAATTGCTTCAACCCATGCGCCTTTTTCTATCTCAAGGACCTCGAAACCGTCGTTGGTCTTCATTTCGTATATGCCGCCCGGTTTCTTAAGCCGCTCTTTAGGCAGAGTGGTGGTACTGATGTCAAATCCTGATTCTATGATGTCGCGGATAGACTGTGAGAGGGATTCCCATCCGCCGCCGAAATTGCGGTCAATCACTTCCAGCAACTTCGCTGCTGAGATATGGTGTATGTTTTCGTACGTAAGATCTGTGACACGCACTATGGGACGTTTCTTTATTGCCCATTTGTGTGTGAGTTGTCCGTATGGCAAAATGGCGATTGTCATGCCGCGGCTTTCATATTTCTTGATTATTTCAGGTTTGTCGATTTTCAATTCCTCTAATTCAAATGCCGTACGTATGATGTCCATGTATCTACGTCCGTTCTCTTGAATGTCTTGCTCTTTCTCTGCAAGTTGCCACAGACGTATGATGTCGTTTTCTTGTAAATCCCATACAGAACTCTTTGTAATTCCTGATAATGAAAGATTGTACTCTGCCATGTTT
>CALZMB010000238.1 GCA_945788485.1 uncultured bacterium
CAACTCGTCAACTTGTCAACTTGTCAGCTCGTCAACTGATAGAATTAACTCGTCAACTTGTCAACTTGTCAGCTCGTCAACTGAAAAAACCAACTTGTCAACTGAAAGAATCAACTCGTCAACTCGTTAACTCGTTAACTCGTCAACTGAATAAAATGAATATTGCTGTATATTGTTCTGCCAACGACAACATCGCTGACACATATTTCGCCGCGACACGCCAGCTTGGCGAATGGATGGCAGCCAACCGGCACACCTTGGTGTGGGGCGGAGGCAACTGCGGACTGATGGGCTGCATCGGTGACGCTGTTCACGACGGCGGCGGCACAACTATGGGTATGGTGCCACGTTCCCTTGAACACACCAACCGCGTGTCCCGACATATCGATGTCTATTTCCCCTGCGACAGCCTTTCTGACCGCAAAGACCTCATGCTCTCACATTCCGATATCGCCATAGCCCTTCCGGGTGGCATCGGCACGCTCGACGAGGTGTTCGGACAAGCGGGCTCATGCACCATCGGATTCCACCAGAAGAAAGTGATTCTCTACAACATCGACGGGTTCTGGGACACTATCATCTCGCTGCTCGACCATCTGCAGAGCCAAGGGATGATTCGCGGACACTGGACTGACTTCATCCTCACAGCCTCGTCGCTGCCCGAGATTGAACGTATCATCGAGAACAACACATTATGACATACCATTTTGAAACCATCATGCAGGTGCGTGACTATGAATGCGACCTGCAGGGCATTGTCAACAATGCAAATTATCTGCACTATGCAGAGCACACCAGGCACCTCTTCCTGAAACAGCAGGGAGTGTCGTTCGCCGAGATGCATGCCAACGGCGAAGATGCCGTCGTGGCACGCATGACACTGCAATACAAGACGCCGCTGCGCTCAGACGACACTTTCCGCTCATGTCTGCGCATCAAGAAAGACGGCGTGAAATACATCTTCTTCCAGGATATCTACCGCGAGACAGACCACAAGCTGTGCTTCAGGGCACAGGTGGATATCGTGTGTCTCGTCAATGGTGCGCTTGCCGAAAGCCCCACATGCGACAATGCTTTCAAGGATTACATCTGAACCACCTTGTCAACTCGTTAACTCGTCAACTGAAAAAACACTCGTCAACTCAGAGAAACATGTCCCAATATCCTGACGAACGGTTGCTCATGCTCGCCCTGCAGCAGATTGTGTTCGGCTATCCTGTCATAGCGAACGAACTCATTCAGCGGGCAGAGAGCGCGACAAACATCTTTGCCAACCGCGCCCAGCTGTCCGACACCCTGCCAGATGCCTCGCAGACACTACTGCGTATGCTGCAGACAGATTGGACGGCGCAGCTCAAGCGTGCCGAGGAAGAGCTGCTGTGGTGTGAGAAGAAACACATCAAGATGCTGCTGCCTTCTGACGCAGCTTACCCGCAGCGTCTCCTCAACTGCCCCGACGCTCCTCTCGCCCTCTTCTACCGCGGCAATGCAGACCTCAATGCCGCACATGTCATCGCAGTTGTCGGCACAAGACAGTCAACACCCTACGGCCACGACATTATACACAACATCATGTCTGAGTTTCAGAGGCAGCTGCCTGACGCGCTCGTCGTCAGCGGCCTCGCCTACGGCATAGACTCCTGCGCACACCGCGAATCGCTCGACCATTCGCTCTCCACCGTCGGCGTGCTCGCCCACGGCCTCGACACGATATACCCCGCCGCTCACCGCGGACTGGCGACAATGATGCTCAGCCAAGGCGGACTGATAACTGAATACATGTCAAAGACGAAAGGCGACCGCGCGAATTTCATACGCCGCAACCGTATCATCGCCGGCATGGCAGACACGGTCATAGTGGTTGAGTCCAAATCCCGCGGCGGCAGCCTATATACAGCAAACATCGCCAACGACTACGGACGTGATGTCGCCACCTTCCCCGGACGTGTCAACGATGCCGCATCCGCCGGCTGCAACATCTTGATACGCGAGAACAAGGCACGTCTCGTCACGTCTGCCACTGACATCATCAACGGGTTAGGGTGGGTTACGGCAGCCGCTGAAGACGAGATACGCCGTAAAGGCGTCGAACTCCCGCTGTTTCCCGACCTCACACCCGACCAGCAGCTCATCGTCAACGCCCTGCGCGAAGGCGACATGCAGCAGAACCTGCTGTGCGTGAAGACCGGCCTGCCGCCAAGCAAGGTCTATGCGCTGCTCTTCCAGCTCGAAATGTCGGGCCATGTGAAACCATACGCCGGCGGCACCTACCATCTGCGGACATAGATGTCCCGAAACATCATCATCTCACACACTCTCAATGAAAATAGGAAATCTGCAATTTGAAGACCATCCGCTCTTCCTCGCGCCGATGGAAGATGTCACAGACATAGGCTTCCGCCGCATCTGCAAACAGCAAGGCGCCGCAATGGTATATTCTGAGTTTGTCGCTGCCGAGGCATTGGTGCGTTCTGTGAAATCAACCCTCGACAAACTCACCGTATGCGATGAAGAACGCCCCGTAGGCATACAGATATACGGACGCGACGCCGATGCCGTCGTAGAGGCGGCACGCATTGTAGAGAGCGAGGCTCACCCCGATGTCATAGACCTGAACTTCGGCTGCCCCGTGAAGAAAGTGGCAGGCAAGGGGGCGGGCGCAGGAATGTTGCGCAACATACCATTGATGCTCGACATCACACGCCGCGTAGTGGCTGCCGTCAACACGCCCGTCACTGCAAAGACGCGCCTCGGCTGGGACTTAGACAACATCGTCATCACAACGCTTGCCGAACAGTTGCAAGACTGCGGCATACAAGCCCTCACCATACACGGCCGCACACGCTCCCAGATGTACACCGGCACAGCCGACTGGACACTCATTGGCGAGGTGAAGAACAATCCGCGCATCACTATCCCCATCATAGGCAATGGCGACATCACGTCTCTCGACGAAGCCGACGAGGCTTTCCGGCGCTATGGCGTAGATGCAGTGATGATAGGCCGCGCCACTTTCGGCTGCCCATGGCTCTTCAACCGGCAGCATCTCACCCTCGAACAAAAATTCGCGCTCCTCCGCCAACAGCTTGACATCAACATCAGCCGTCTGCGCGAAGATGCCGAGCGCCGAGGCTCAGAGCGCGACATGGCGCTTGCCGAGACGCGAGGCATACTCCATACTCGCCGCCATCTCGCCGCCACACCCATATTCAAAGGCATTCCCGACTTCCGCCAGACACGCATCGCCATGCTGCGCGCCAACACTCTCGACGAACTCCTCCCTATCCTCGACGAGGCACAACAGCGCATCATGGCGACAGACGAGACTTCTGAATAGAGCGAGATATGTTATGTCTGGGTTTATACAAACCACTATTCTTGTGGATAATATAATTCAAGAAATCAGCGGGAACGACACATCTTCGTCGTTTCCGCTGATTTTTTTTAAGGGCGGTTCTATAAATTAGCCTTGGCAGATTTCGATTCTATTTTCGTGGTCAAAGTGTAAGTGAGAGAGTGAGCAATGCGGGCATTGTGACTGAGCGAACTTACACTTTGAACCGTTTCTGTCCCCCGGGAAACGGGGGAACCGAAGGGGGTTATAAGACCATTGA
>CALZMB010000239.1 GCA_945788485.1 uncultured bacterium
GGTTATTGAGTTGCAAGTACATACAACTCGTCAACTTGTCAACTCGTCAACTTGTTAACTTGTTTACTATAATCTACTGCAGCAAGTCGGCTATCGCGGCTCGGAAATCCTCTTCCGGCATCAGCGGCTGCGACATCCTCTCTGCCGCCCATATCTCTATCGAATCTCCCATGCCAATGAAACTCACGACACCCGTGATGTCAGCCGCCTCAGCAGCCTTCCGGTTGATGAGAAACCTGCCGCTGCCGTCGAGCGTCACCGTCTCCGCCGCCGCCACAAACTGGCGGAACACCTGCTGCTCCCTGACATCCCAGCGGTTCAGGCGGGCACGCATCGAATCAAGCATCTGGTTCCACACGCTCTCAGGATACAGCACCAAGCATTTCTGATACACATCCTTGCGCATTATGAGCACACTCTCCCCTTCTGCCGTCAGCTCTTTCCTGAACACCGACGGCAGAAAAACACGACCCTTCAAGTCGCTCTTAGCTTCTATGTTGCCATAAAATCGCATCCTTGTGTATGCCAATATGAGTTTTGCCGACAAAGTTACGAAAAATTCCCCCACTTCACTCCACTTTCATCCACTTTTTTATACAAAATCATTAATTTAAAATTCTTTAACAATAAATTGACAGTCCAAAAGCGTGCCGCGTGATGAAAAATCTTGACAACGGAAAAAGTTGGAATTAACATTCGTTAAGGCGCGTTTTCTCCCAAAAACAACGCATTTCTCTGCTCTACGCTCCACAAAAACGACTGTTTCGGGTGCAAGATAGTCAAAATCGCGAGCCGAAACAGTCAAAATCATGAGCCAAGAAAGTCAATATAGCGACCCAAGATTGACTATCTTGCGACGTAAAATAGTCAATCTTGGCATCCGCGAAAAGCATTTTCAAGGTACAAAAATACAAAACCCACTGAACTA
Source organism: uncultured bacterium (assembly GCA_945788485.1). Classification (GTDB taxonomy): domain Bacteria; phylum Bacteroidota; class Bacteroidia; order Bacteroidales; family Bacteroidaceae; genus Prevotella. The sequence continues at coordinate 929 of CALZMB010000239.1, forward strand.
CAACAAGTTACGAAAACCGAAAATTCACGCGTTCTGCGCCGCCGCAAGACGCCATGAAATTCTACAGACGATTCTCGACGATTTGAAGTCACAAGACATTGTGATTTCAGAGCAGACAGCCGGAATAAAGAGACATCCCTTAATGAGAATCCGCAAACCGGATTTGCAGCCTCCCCTCTATGCCAATCCTGTGAGGTTTGTTGCAATTCAATGCAAATACAGGGCACTGTGAGAGCGGTTCCCTCGGTTGGTCGAACACGGATGGCGCAAGCATTGTCAATCTTCATATTGCCAAGGCTCAGCAGGAAGAAGCTCTTGCCAGTTTCCAAGGCTGCCTGTTGGAGGTCGGCAAATAAAGGCAGAAAAGATTTCTGTGCCCCAGGATGTTTCGCCAAACCTGCAGTTTGCATAAATCCTGAACCGGCAGAACTGTCTGTGCGCCCGCCGCCGCAAATTGCCGTGCGGGGAAAAGCGGGCGTGTGTTGTGTTTTTTCCGCTTGTTTTGCTTTGTAAGCTGAGAAAAATGATTAACTTTGCATAATGAAAATGAATCAAGCTTTGCCCTCGTCCAAAAGAATGGTCAGAACAAACAACATCATAGCCTAAACACAGAACAACAACCCCATGCGCCACTCATCACAACTGCGGCAGACCGCATTATGGCTCGCCGCCCTCGCCATAGGCACCATCCTCGGTTTGCTGCATCTGGACGCGATAGACGCCGCGGCAGATTTCATCGCCACTGTCTATGCCCGGCTGTTCCGCCTGCTTGCAGTGCCTACCATCGCGTTGGCGATAGCCTCGACACTCTCTACATTCGGCACGGGGAAAGACACGGGGCGCATCTTCCGCCACACCGTGGCCTACACACTGCTCACCACACTGTCAGCAGCCGCCGTAGGGCTGCTTCTCTATCTCGCCGTCTCGCCCGGCAACCTGCCCGAGCCGCTTGTCGCGAAACATGCTGGTGCGCCAGCTGCCGCCACACAGATGTCATACGGCGACCATATTCTCTCCGTCGTGCCTGACAACATCATACGGCCGTTTCTTGAAGGCAATGTCCTCAGCATCCTCATCATCTCGGCGGCGGCGGGCTTCGCCGTCTCGCGCATGAAAGACACGGCAAGCAAAGACATCATCGTCAAAGGCATCGCCGCCCTGCAAGAACTGCTGTTCACCCTCATCCGCGGCCTGATATGGACGCTGCCATTGGGCATCACAGCCTTCGCCGCACAGTTCTCGGCACAGATGGCAGGCGGCATGGCGGCAGCGAGCATAGGGAAATACGTCGCCGTCATACTCGGCGGAAACATCCTGCAGATGGCCGTTGTGCTGCCGCTCTTCCTCGCCGCAAGAGGCCTGAACGTCGCGAAAGTGGCGAAAGCGATGTCGCCTGCTGTACTCATGGCGTTCTTCACGAAATCGTCGGCCGCCACACTGCCCCTCACGATGTCGCAGGCGGAAAACGCGCTGAAGGTGTCGCCGCGCGTGGCGCGCTTCGTGCTGCCTGTCTGCACGACGGTGAACATGAACGGCTGCGCAGCCTTCATACTCGTCACATCGCTCTACGTCATGCAGCACGGCGACTTCATTCCCACAACGGGCGACATATTCTCTCTCGCCCTCTTCTATGCGACATGGCTGCTGCTCGCCGTCGTCTCTGCAGTAGGCAACGCCGGAGTGCCGATGGGGTGTTATTTCCTCACCCTCTCGCTCATGACAGGCATAGGCGCGCCAGCAGGCATCATGGGCATCATACTGCCTATATATACCGTCATCGACATGGTGGAAACAGCAGAGAACGTGTGGTCGGACTCCTGCGTCTGCGCCATGACGAACCACGACACAGAACACAGCTGACCCCCTCGCCCGCAGCCGACAACAACACATACGCATGAAAGAAACCGCTATAATACTCGACAACCAGGACCTCACACGCATCGGCATCATATCGCTGATACACTCCGCCGCCCCTGACATCACAATCGTGGAGGTGGCAACGAAACAACAGCTCAGCGAACAACTGCGCAAGACGCCCGGCGCCCTCGCCGTTCTCGACTTCATCAATAGCGACATCACAGATTCGGAAGTCCTCGTCAGGCTGGCGGACATATATAACAAGGCGGCATGGCTCATCGTCTCCGACGACATATCCGAGGCGATGGCACGCCGGCTGAGTTGTTTCGCCGCCTTCGGAATGGTGCTGAAAGGCTGCCGCCGCGAGGAGATAGCCTCTGCCATATCACTCGCGCTCAACGGCGAACGGTATATCTGCCAGCAGCTCATGAGCCTGCTTCTGTCGCCGGCATCTGCAACACGGTCGCTCATCGACGACCTCACGCCGACAGAGGTGGAGGTGCTGCGCCTCATCGCTTTGGGCAAGACAGTGAAAGAGATAGCAGCCGAACGCATCTCAAGCGCCCACACCATCACGACGCACAAACGCAGCATCTTCAGGAAACTGCACGTCAACACAAGCTATGAGGCCACGCGCATAGCTATAAAGACCGGCCTCGTCGAACTGGTTGAATACTATATCTGACATCACAGCGGCAAAGAGGCGGGGCGGGCGGGCCTTAGCCGCTTGACGGGCAAAAACATAAGGTGGGTTCTATAAATGCACTTTGTCAGATTTTGAGATTGTTTTTGAGGACAAATTGAAAGTTGTAGAGGGAGC
>CALZMB010000240.1 GCA_945788485.1 uncultured bacterium
GTTATGATACATTTTTTATAAATTTGCATCAAAATAAGACATTCAAACAGACAAAGCGCTATGCTGTGTCACATGAAATGATGAACGAACAAACAGAACAACCGTCATCACACAAGAACAAAGCAACAGGCAAACCGTCGCTCTATGATGTGCTTGTATGCACTGGATTAGGAGCGGGGTTCTCCCCCATCGCGCCCGGCACGGCAGGTGCTGCCTTTGCCACGGCGATATGGTGCATGTATTCCTTCCTGATGCCTGAATACTATCTATCAACAATCATAACAGTCCTTCTGATAGCTACCGGCACACTTATGAGCATAACCCCGATCAACCGCATTGAGAGATTCTGGGGCGAGGATGCATCGCGCATCGTGATAGACGAGATGGTAGGGGTGTGGATTACATTGCTTGTTGTGCCCCCGATGCGACAGTGGTATTTCATTGCCGCAGCATTTCTTTTGTTCAGATTCTATGACATACTGAAGCCATGGGGATGCAGATGGCTCGACAAGAACATACACGGAGGATGGGGAGTGATGCTCGACGACATCCTTGCCGGTGTCTATGGCGCTGTCACGCTTTTCATCACACAGCAGATATGGTTGCTTTGCATGTGAAATAATCACGGCATCACACAGAAAAAAGACAACGGCAGTGACGAGGCAGCGAAGCGGCATACTGAAAACCTGACGGAAGAATGAACAGACACGGAGCACTCGAGTTCGGAAAAGCACAAATCTCATCCATGATCTCCACTTTCGCGGATTTCGTGATGACAGCCACTATATTCAGCATCGCGGCACATGTGGTGTTGAGCACCGCTGCAGGGGCCGTAACAGGAGGTGTCGTCAACTGCATCATCAACTACAGATGGACCTTCAACGGCACGACAAGAAGCAAGAGAAGCGTCGCGTTGAGATACGCCCTTGTATGGATAGGCAGCATAATTCTAAACACTACAGGCACCGAATGGGGCGTGAAAGCTGTCAACGCTCTATGCGGCAACGGCGCAGGCCACACTCAGACACAACTCACCTTAGTGCTCGCCGTGAAGGCTGCTACGGCTGTCCTTGTCGCCGTCTTTTGGAATTTCCTCATGCAGAAACACTATGTATATAGGAAAGCGATTTAGCGAGTCTGCAAGAAGTCACGCCACAGGGCTGCATCACAAACGCATGGCTTTCAGCAACGACGAAGCGTAACATGCGCCAAGGCAGCCGCAGCCTGCGAACAAAAACCAACAAGTCAACAAAAAGAACAATGTCAATATACAAAAACATACGCAGCGGCATCCAACAGTTCGTTTACAAAGTGATAGACCCCGGAGTGAGAGTGGCGGTACGCTTTGGCATCACACCGAATGTCGTCACCACCCTCGGAATGCTGGGCAACGGCGCAGGTGCCGCCATTCTCGTCTATGCCGCCATGAAGCAGCCAGAAGACTACACTCTCATCGGATGGGCAGGCATCGTCATCATCATTTCGTCCATCATGGACATGGTTGACGGATACATGGCACGCACAGCAAATCTCTGCACCACGTTCGGGGCATTCTACGATTCGGTGCTCGACAGATACTGTGAACTGCTGACCCTCTCCGGACTGGCCTTCTACTTCACACAGACAGGACACGCCTGGGCTGCGGTGACAACATTCCTCTCACTTATCGGCAGCATCATGGTAAGCTATGTGAGGGCAAGGGCAGAAGGACTTGATGTCTCTTGCAGCGTCGGACTGATGCAACGGCCGGAAAGAGTGGTCGTCACAATAGCAGGAATGATTCTCGCAGGGTTTCTGCAGGGCAGCACAGGATTCGACACGCTGTGGTTCGTATATGTCTCACAAGGCCTGATAGCGGTGCTTGCAAACTACACCGCTTTCTACCGCATCGCTCACGTAAAGAAACAGCTATGAATCCCGGTAAGACCGCAAAACTGCTTCTCAATGCCGTCATTGTCCTCATCCCGATAGGCATCTTCGGCGCGACATATTTCATCTTGGGCAAATGGCCGAACTATCTGTTCAACGACATAGATACAGAAGGCGTATATAGACTGGAACAACAGCTTTTCGGCATAGCGACATCCGACGGGACGGTGCTGACGCCATGCGAGTATTTCCGCATCCATCACATTGCCGTCATGGACATCCTCTCCGGGCTGTTCTATCTCTGCTGGGTCCCCCTGCCCGTCATCTATGCCCTCGTCCTGACATGGCAGCGGCACTACGACACCGCTCTCCGTCTGACATGGGCATTTCTCACGGTGAACATCATAGGGTTCACAGGCTACTACATCCACCCGGCGTCGCCGCCATGGTATGTCATCGAATACGGCTTCACGCCAGTTCTCAACACACCAGGTAATGTAGGAGGCTTCGAGAATTTCGACACATTGGTAGGCTATCCACTGTTCCATTCCATCTATTGCAACAACGCCAACGTCTTTGCAGCCATCCCGTCGTTGCACGCAGCCTACAACCCCATCGCATTCTTCTATGCCATGAAGGTGAAGAAGAATACAGGCTGGCAGACAACACTCGCCATTGTGTCGGTCGGGATATGGTTCTCGGCAGTATATAGCAGCCACCACTACATCATAGATGTCACACTCGGCATCCTCACGACAATTATCGGCATTGCCGTGTTCGAAAAGGGCATCATGCGTCTGAGCTGCATCAGAAACGCCTTCAGCGCAACAGAACGCTGGATGCAAAGCACAAACTATACGAATCAGAAAAGAACATAATTCATACAAAACCAAATATCAATTATTATGGCACAATCAAACGTAAAGCCAGCTAACGGAAAGCTTGGCGTTATGGTTGTCGGCAACGGCGCTGTTGCCACAACATTCATGACAGGTGTACTCATGGCTCGCAAAGGTCTCGCAAAACCTGTCGGTTCAATGACACAGTATGACAAGATACGCATTGGCAAAGGGGCTGACAAGAAGTATCTCCACTACAAAGACATCGTTCCGCTCGCCGACCTCAACGACATCGTGTTCGGCACATGGGACGTATATCCGGCAAATGCATTCGATGCAGCAGTCAATGCTGACGTGCTGAAAGCAAAAGACATCCTTCCGGTAGAAGACGAGCTGAAAGCCATCGTACCGATGAAGGCCGCTTTCGACAAGAATTTCGCAAAGCGCCTCGACGGCACACATGTAAAAGACTGCAAAGACCGTTGGGACATGACAGAGCAGCTCCGTGCTGACATCCGCAACTTCAAGGCAGAGAACAACTGCGACCGCATCGTGGTGCTCTGGGCTGCCTCAACAGAGGTTTACGTTCCTGTCAACATGGAGGTTCACGACACTCTCGAACATCTTGAGGCTGCAATGAAAGCTAACGATGTAGAGAACATCGCTCCTTCTATGTGCTATGCATACGCAGCTCTCGCAGAAGGCGCTCCTTTCATCATGGGCGCACCAAACACCACTGTTGACATCCCCGCCATGTGGGAGATGGCAGAGAAGACACAACTGCCGATATGCGGCAAGGACTTCAAGACAGGACAGACACTCGTCAAATCCGGCTTCGCTCCTATCATCGGCACACGATGCCTCGGCCTCAACGGATGGTTCTCGACAAACATTC
>CALZMB010000241.1 GCA_945788485.1 uncultured bacterium
GTTCAGAATCGACCTTCCGAGTGTCACCTCGTCAGTATATTCCAGCTCATCGCCGACAGAGATGCCGCGGGCGATGACAGACAGCTTCACGCCGAGAGGCTGCAGCTTGCGTGTGATATAGAAGTTTGTTGTGTCGCCCTCCATCGTCGAGGCGAGGGCGAAAATCACCTCTTCCACACCACCCTGTCTCACTCTCTCCACAAGAGAATCAATCTCAAGGTCGCTCGGACCTATGCCGTCTATCGGCGAGATTACGCCTCCAAGAACATGATACAGCCCGAAATACTGTCCCGTCCGCTCTACAGCCATCACATCCTGTATGTTCTCCACAACACAGATAGTGCTTGCGTCACGTTTCGGACTTGAGCATATCGGGCACACCTCCGCGTCAGAGATGTTATGACACACCTTGCAGTATCGCACCTCGTTGCGCAGCCTCACTATTGCAGAGGCGAAACTCTCTGACGCCTCCGGCTCCTGACGTAAAAGATGAAGCACCAGACGCAAGGCTGTCTTGCGTCCGATGCCTGGTAATCTGGAGAACTCGCCGACGGCGCGTTCCAACAGTTGTGACGGATATTGCTGTTCCAATGTCGCCTATTTTTCTCGTTAAAATCTCCAACCTAACGTGAAGAGCAGCTTGCTGCGCTTGTCGCTCACCTTCACGCCGTCGGGCATGCAGTCTAACGACGGATTAACATCGCTCAGGTATGACATGAAAGGATAGTAGTCGCCGTCTGTCTGCGAATACATATATGCCGCGTCAAAGAAGAAATTGCCTGCCGCATATCCCAAACCGAACGTCACGCGGTTCGTCGCCTTCCAGTTCGTATAGTCAGTTGTCGTTGCGAGGTATGTGCCCTGAGACTCTATCGTTTGGTCACGGAAACCGCTCTCCTTGTATTTCGGAGACACATAGTTGTAACCCGCCCTTACAGAGAGCTCCGGCGTCACCTTCACCTCCATGCCGGCCTTCAGCGTGTGAGAGCCCTGCATCACATCACGGGTGTTGCGCTTCATCAGTCGGTCAGAATGAGAATCCTCAAAAAACTCTCCGTAGTAATAGTCATAGTAGTCATCATCTATCACACGGTTGTCAAGGTTCGTATAGTCGCTGTATTCGTATGTCAGGCCGAGAGCAAGAATCTGGTCGATTGTATGTCCTACAGACAAGCCGAACACCCACGGCGTATTCAGACGATACTCTAAACTGGTGTAGTGGCGGCGCTGCTTCGGGTTGTTTGCCAGATATTCCTTTCCGGTCTTTGGGTCTGTCTCGTATATCTCAAAATCACGGCTAAGGTCTGTTGTGCTGGTCGTCTTCAGCTTATACCATGTCGGGGTGTGGACATAAGCTCCGATGCGGAAAGGCGAGTTCTCTATCGGACGGGCGATGACACCAAGCTTGATGTCGAAACCGGTGCCTGTAGTCTCGCGCTCGTCCATCAAATCCACGTTGCCTATGATGTTCTTGTCCGTGTAATCAAGCAGTGCCTCAGTGTAGTATGTCGTGTTGCGGTAGTGGACATCCTTCAGTCCGAATGTGACACCAAGATACACACGGTCGTTGACATTTCCGCTCACGTTGAAGCCATAGTCTGCGATGAAACCCTCGCGACGCTGCTCCGTAGCATAGCCCGCGGCATTATAGTATTCTATGAAGTCTTCCTCAAGCTTGCCGTCACCGCCCACAGCGCCGTTCAGCACGAAATTGTAGAGGTCGTCAACGACAGAATAGTTGTAGTCCTTCATAACCCCGGCGGCATATTTCATGCACGAAATCTTGTTCTGCGAAGCAAGGTTCAAAGCATCCGAAGCAGTAATCAACTGGTTGAAGTTACGCGATTTCGTGTAGTTGAAGCCAAAGTTGAGGAACGAGTTGCTGCCCATCTTTGTCACAAGCACGCCGCCAGCCTGGTCAAGCCCGAAGGTTGTCGTAGAGCCGTCCAGCACATTCTGCTTGTTGCCTGACACTATCTGCGGACCGAGAGAGACTGCCACCTGAGACTTACGCATCAGGCCCGTTCCGGCAGGGTTGGTCGAAATGGTTGAGATGTCAGCGCCAAGAGCCTCCATCGCGCCGCCCATGCCGACATATCGCGCTGTACCGTTGAGGTCACGGTCAGCCATCTTAGCACTCTCGTATGTATCTTGAGCAGCCGCACCAATCACCGCCGATGCCATCACTGCTATTGATAATAATCGTTTCATATATAATTAATTGGTTATATGTTGTCAATCATATAAATATGTTTCCGCATCCCCGTATTCTTCGCCCAGGTCGAAGAACAACAGCCATCATCTGTGCCTGCCGCCGCCGAAAGAACCTCCAGAGCGTCCGCCGCCGAACGAGCCGCCGGAATGCCCGCCTGCCGAACGGGTGCCGCCAGACACGGTGTGTCCGCCACGGCTGCCCGATGTCGAGCCAGAGAACGAACCGTTGTTCCACGAGCTGCGGTTAGGGTTGGTGGCATTTCCGTTCACATAATGGCCGCTACGGCCGCTGTGGTTTCTGTTACCGCCGATGCCAGTGTTCCGGTTCACGCCGTCTCCGTTGCGGGCTGCTATACGGTGATTATTATTCGCGTTGCGGGCAGATGCCATGTCGCGGAAGCTATGCGTGCTATGTCCCTTGAAAGGCAAATGGTTGCCGCCATGACCGTGATGTGCTGGAGGCACGATGGTCCATACTGGCGCATAATAGGGCCTGTAATACCAATAAGGCATTCCGAACATCATCGTGGCATACCATGGGTCATACCAAGGACTGTACCAGCTGTAGTACCATGGATCATACCAAGGCGAGCACCATGGGTCATACCACCCCGTGTACCATGCCAACGAACGGCCGTAGAAGAAACTCGGGCAGTAGAAATCCATCCACCAGCAGAAATCATAAAAACGCGAGAGGTTACGGCTCATGCGGTAGTCCTCGTCGTCCAACACGACATATCTATACACCGTGTCAACACGCGATTCAGAAGTATAAGAACCGTCTCCGATGTTGAAACGTATCACATCACTGGCAATAGAATCACCCGACGCAACCTGCGATTCATCTACGGCATAAGGCACATTGGCGGTCTTCTTCGTGCGGCGGTTGTACTCGTCATCCGTCTTGCTGATGCCGCTGTAATAACTCGTGTCATTATACATCCGGAGCTTCTCCTTCTTCTCCGCCTCACGAGCCTTGCGCTCTTGCGCCGCGCTCTCTTTCGTCGGAGTGAAATACATATCATCCTGAGCGGATGATGACACTGGGGACAGAAGCCACAAACCCATAACAAAGATGCCGGCACCCATTCCGGCATTCGCGGAACGAATATGCTTTGACATCATATCAGGGAACAGTTTCTTAATTGAGTGTCTCATGTCTATCCTTTCTTTATTTAATTTAGTGGATTCTTCACAAGCTGAATGCTTGCCTGCATCAAGAAAAAAGAAATGTTTCGTAACCCCACTTAACATCTTTTTTTCTTTCTGAATGCAAAATTACATCAGTTTGCAATGCAAATTTACGGATTTTCCCTAAAACATACGAGGATTTTCCCTATTTTTTATAATTTTGCATCGTATTTTAACGTTACATATCA
>CALZMB010000242.1 GCA_945788485.1 uncultured bacterium
AACGGATACAACAATTCGGGGAGGTGCGCTCAAAGCCTGGAGGGCTTTACTAAGCAAAGCGGTCGTAACCCGGGACATAGTCCCGGGCCCCAACGGGGACTGAACAGCTGTCTGGAAGACAGTACCTTGAAAGGATAAACGCAGAACTACACGCATTGCAAGGCACTGCCTTCCAGGCAGCTGATTAGCCTATACTTTCCGAGGGCTTCGCCCTCGGTTACGACCGCATTACCTCCCTACGGTCAGTGGGTCCAAGGACAAATCTCGCTTAGTAAAGCCCTCCAGGCTTTGAACGCCCCCGACACCCCCATACCGTGTGTGTGACAAATCCGTTGTCTCTGTTGCCGTGATTTATCACGGACAGCATTTATCTGTTACATCAATGTTGTTTTTGTTGTCTCTGTTGTCGTGAACAACAAAAAAAAAACAGGCAGCCCGCTTTTTGCAGGCTGCCTGTTTTTATGCTTCAGCTTAAATCTCGTCATTCCGCCACGAAAGTATATTCCGTGCCGGGGTTCGTATTTACGTCATACACCACGGTCGGGGTGAGTTCCACGGGTATGAGTTTCGTCTCGTCCTTCACGACAGGTGTGAGGATGGTGTATTGCAGCATCAGCGGGTTGGGGTTCTGTCCGCTGTCAGCAGGCTTCAGCTGTCTGCCGTTCTGCATCTTCAGCGGCGTCGCTGTCCTCAGTCTGAGGTTTCCTCCGAGCGTCGAGCGTATGGTGACGCTCTTCACCTTTCCGCCCTCCCATTTCATCCTTACGATTTCAAAACCACCGCGAGCCTTCAGTCCTTTCACCTCTCCGTAGCTCCATACGTCTGGTATGGCAGGCAGCAGATGCAGCGTGCCGTCATGGCTCTGCACCATCATCTCCGCTATGCCTGCCGTGCATCCGAAGTTGCCGTCAATCTGGAATGGCGGGTGCGCGTCGAACATGTTTGCGTATGTTCCGCCGTCCTGGTCGCGTATCGTCGCTGTCGGGGCTTTCAGGTTCAGCTGGTTCTGTATCAGTTTGTATGCGTGGTTTCCGTCTAAGAGACGTGCCCACAGGCACACCTTCCATCCCATCGACCATCCTCTTGACGCGTCTCCTCGCCCTATCAGCGTCTTCCTCACTGCCGACGCCAGTTCCGGGTGGGTATATGGCGAGATCATTCGTCCCGGGTATGCCGCCCAGAGATGCGAGACGTGTCGGTGTCCCGTCGTCTCCCTGTCCCAGTCTTCCAGCCATTCCTGCATCTGTCCGTACTGCCCCACCATCATCGGCGCGAGGCGCACGCGAATGTTGTCGAGGCTGTCGGCGAAAGCCATGAGCTGTGCCGCCGCCTCGCCCCACATCGTCGAGGCGAGCGATTCGGCTGCCTGGCGTGTGGTGTAGAGCAGGTCGTAGATCATCTGGTTGTCCATCGCCACGCCGGCGAAGATGGCGGGGCGCTGTTTCTTCGCGAAGATGGAGTCGTAGTATTCTTCAAAGCCGGGGTTGTTCTCCGGCGAGTTAGACGGCGAGGCGACGAGATAGCCCGTCTTCTTGTCCTCTGTCAGGAAATCCATATAGAACCGGCTTGCCTCTGCCATGACAGGGAACGCCGTCTCGCTGAGGAATTTCCTGTCGCCGGTGAAGAGGTAGTGCTCCCACAGATGCGAGCAGAACCATGCGTTGCACGTTGGCCATACGCTGCACGAGGCATAATCCACGGCGCCGGTCGAGCGCCAGATGTCGGTGTTGTGGTGCAGGGTCCAGCCTCGTGCGCCGTACATGTGCTGCGCCGTCTGCCGTCCCGTCACGCTCACGTCCTTCACCATCTCGATGAATGGGAAGTGGCACTCGCTGAGGTTTGTCACCTCCGCCGGCCAGTAGTTCATCTCGACGTTGATGTTCGTCGTGTATTTCGAATCCCAAGCGGGGTATTGGTCTGCGTCGGGGTTCCATATCCCCTGCAGGTTGGCGGGCTGTGTCCCTTTCTGCGAGGATGAGATGAGCAGGTATCTGCCGTATTGGAAATACAACGCGGCGAGTTGCGGGTCGAAGGTGTCAGCAAACTCTTTGATGCGCTGCTCGGTTGTCTTCTTCTCCTGTTCGTAGTTCGTGCCGAGGTCGAGCGTCACTCTCTCGAACTGTTTGCCGTACAACGCTTTGTGCTGCGACAGCATAGTGGGAAAATCTTTCACCACATTGCCTCTCATCAGGCATTTCTGCATCAGCAGGCGCGCTTTCTCTTCCGCGTCAGCCGTCACGTTGCGGTAGTTGACGAAATTTGTCGCCGACGCCACGACGACGACCGCCTCCGAGCATCCGCTGACCTCTATCTTCTCTGTCTGCGACGTGCATCTGCCGTCGTTTGTCAACACTCTGACAAACGAGACGCAGTGCAGGGCGTTCGGCACATTCTCCATGTCGCCCTTCGCCATGCTGCTATACACCCTCAGCTCCGGCACGTTGGGGTTTGTCCGTGCCACGCTGCATGTCACGCGTTCCGCCTTCTTCGGTCCGGCAAACGAGACGCTGAAGCTGAGCGCCTCTTTCTTCGACGCGCGCAGCCTTATCATCGTCACATCGTCGGCAAACGACGTGAATACCTCTCTCTCATATTTCACACCGTCAACGACATACGTCGTCTTCGCCACCGCATCGTCTATCGACAGCTCGCGCCTGTAGTCCGTTGCGTTGCCGTGGTTTGCGGGGAAGCTCATCACGAGGTTTCCCACCGATTCGTATGCCATGCCGTGTCCCGTGAGGCTTCTGTCCGCCGTGATGTTGTGCATGGCGAGCCGCTGCGCCTTCTGATAGTCGCCGTCGTCGATCGCCTGCCTTATCTCTGGCAGCACGAAGCGCGCGCGCGGGTTGATGTTGTTATACGGCGCGCCGCTCCAGAAGGTGTCTTCGTTCAGCTGTATCGTGTCGCTCTGCAAGCCGCCGTAAACCATCGCGCCTATTCTGCCGTTGCCGAGAGGCAGGGCTTCAACCCAGTATTCCGCGGGGCGGTCATACCACAGCACGTTCTTTTTTGTCTGTGCACCGGCATATTGTTGGCATCCTGCAATCAGCAGCACGGCGAGTATCAGTCTTGACAGTGTTGAGTGTGTTGTCTTCATTGTTTTTGATTGTTTATGATATGGTCTCTCCCACGCAATAGCGGAAAGAGAGCGCGGGTTTCGTCCCGCGCTCTCTCTTATGCTTTCTATCACGAATACATTGCCACGATAGCCTCATACAGCTCCTGCTTGCCGGAAGTCTGCTTCGGCTCGCCTATGCTCTTGCCGTATTCATACACCTGCTCGAGTGTGAGCTTGCCGTCTTCGAAGTCCTTGCCCATGCCGCTGTCGAACGATGCGTAGCGTTCTGCCTTCATCTTCTTGTAGGGCGATTCCTCAAGCAGTTTCGCTGCTGATTCCAGCGCGCGTGCCATAGCGTCCATGCCTGAGATGTGGGCGATGAAGATGTCTTCCAGGTCGGTTGAGTTGCGGCGTGTCTTCGCGTCGAAGTTCGTGCCGCCGGTGCCGAGGCCTCCGCCGCGCAGAATCTCCATCCATGCCTGCACCAGTTCATACTGGTCGATAGGGAACTGGTCG
>CALZMB010000243.1 GCA_945788485.1 uncultured bacterium
CGAGGTGATGGTGGAACAGGGCATCGACCCTCGACGCGACACCAAGCTCCGCGTGCTCGCCATTGGAGCCGAACCACACTCTGAGGAACAACGTAGACGAATAGAGCAGATGATGGGAGTGAAAGCATACAACTCTTTCGGCATGTCGGAGATGTGCGGACCGGGAGTGGGATTCGAATGTAAAGAACAGAACGGACTGCACTTCTGGGAAGACTATTACATCGTGGAGATTGTCAACCCCGAGACGCTCGAACCGGTGGCTGACGGAGAAGTGGGAGAACTGGTGCTCACAAGTATCAGGCGCGAGGCAATGCCGCTGTTGCGATACAGGACACGCGACCTCACGCGTGTGCTGGGACGGTCATGCCCGTGCGGAAGAAACCATATACGTCTCGACAGGATGAGGGGACGTTCGGACGACATGATAGTGCTTAAAGGCGTCAACATCTTCCCGATACAGATAGAAAAGATTCTGATGCAGTTCCCTGAACTCGCAAGCAACTATCTCATCACACTGACCACCGACGAGGACAACGACAACATGACGGTGGAAGTGGAGCTCGAAGAACTCTTCACAGACGACTACCAAAGACTGCTCGCTCTCACGAAAAGCATTCAACGGGCTTTGAAAGACGAAATCCTGCTCACTCCACATGTGAAACTCGTGCCGAAAGGCAGTCTGCCCGTAGCTGAAGGCAAGGCGGTGAGAGTGGTGGACAAACGTAAGGTGTATCAATAGAACATACACGACTGCAAACGTACCAGACATACAAGAAGACACCTCAAAACACTGATAGACATGACAATAAAACAACTCTCAATATTCATCGAGAACAAGGGCGGAACGCTGATAAGAGTGCTTGACACACTGAGCAAAGGCGGAATACAGATTATAGCCTCAACCATAGCCGACACGAAAGACTACGGCATATACCGCGTGCTGTGCGACAAACCGACACAGGCTTTCATCATGCTGCGAGAGGCAGGCATCAACGTGCAGCTCGCCGATGTCATCGCACTATCTATCGACGACATCCCGGGACGGGCGGCAGAGGCTGTAGAGACCATCTCGGATGCCGGCGTAAGCATTCTGTACATGTACTCTTTCTTGTGGAAAGGGAAAGGGACGCTCGTAATGAGAACGGACCCCATGGAACGGGTAAAGGAGATTATCACCATAAAGAAATTGACTTTCCTCACGGAAATCGATTTCGAATAAGTCATGTATCATGCAGGAACCGCTCAGCATAAAACAATATTATCAGAAACCATGACTCTCCGCGAACGACTGAACAACGATGACCGCTTCGCGAAATTCGTCGGAGCACAACTGACAGAAATCAGCGACGGATATGCAAAGGCGGAGCTGAGGGTGGAAGAACGCCATCTCAACGGAGGAGGCGTCTGTCAGGGAGGCGTGATATTCACTCTCGCTGACCTCGCCTTCGCTGCGGTAGCAAACTCGCACGGAGTTCTGACACTCGGCATATCGAACAACATCACTTTCCTCAAATCGGCACAAGAGGGCGACAAAATCACAGCTGTATGTCAGGCGACATACGACCACAAGAAATTGCCATACTGCGACATAAGAGTCACAAACCAAGACGGAGAACTTATTTGCGCCATGACAGGACTCGCCTACCGCACGAAGAGAGAGATGGAATATGACAGGCTGATGTAGTTTTCAGTTGACGAGTTGTATGTACTGTCTGCTCAGACTCATCACTCAAATACTATCAACAAAAACAACATCACTCACTTTACCAATACAAAAAAAACGACTATGATTCACAATCCCGAAATGGAATGCATGGACCGAGAATCCATGAAGAAACTTCAGCTCGAACGTCTTCAGAAGACAGTGAAAACGTGTTATGAGAACGTTCCGTTCTATAGAAAGAAGTTTGACAAGATGGGCATCAAACCAGAAGACATCAAATCGCTCGACGACATAACGAAACTGCCTTTCACTACAAAATATGACCTGCGCGACGAATATCCATTTGGGCTGAACGCCGTCCCGATGGACAAGATAGTGCGCATACACGCCTCGTCAGGCACGACAGGAAAACCCGTTGTGGGGACATACACGCAGAACGACCTCGAAAACTGGGCTGAAGGCGCAGCGCGAGTATTCGCAGTAGGCGACATAGGACCTGGCGACGTGGTGCAGGTATCGTACGGCTACGGACTTTTCACCGGAGGACTTGGAGCACATGCCGCAGCGAACCATCTCGGCGCAGTGCAGCTGCCTACATCTGCGGGCAACTCAGAGAAGCAGGTGATGCTGATGAAAGACTTCGGGACAACAGCACTATGCTGTACGCCATCTTATGCCCTGCACCTCTGCGAGGTGATGGAAAAGCTTGGGGTGAAGAAAGACGATCTGAAGATGCGTGTAGGATTCTTCGGAGCGGAACCTTGGACATGGGGCATCAGACGAGAGATAGAAGAGAAAATGGGCATCAAGGCGATTGACATTTACGGACTGACAGAGATGTCAGGACCCGGCGTGGGCGGAGAATGCGAATATCAGGACGGCACACACATCTGGGAGGACATGTACTATCCGGAAATCATCAACCCCGAGACACTGGAACCCGTCGAGCCGGGAGAGGAGGGGGAACTTGTCTTCACCTCGCTATGCAAGGAGGCGATGCCCATCATACGATACAGAACACGCGACCTCACACATCTTATATACGAGAAATGCAGATGCGGACGAACTGCCGTGCGCATCGGAAAGATTCTCGGACGCTCAGACGACATGCTCATCATCAGGGGCGTAAACGTCTTCCCGTCGCAGATAGAGGCGGTGCTCGCAGAGTTCGATGTATATACACCGCACTATTTCATCACCGTTGACAGAAGAGACAACGAAGACACCTTCGACCTCGACGTGGAACTGAGAGAAGAATATTTCTCTCCCAATCCGGCAAAACAGATGCCGTTCATCAAACCACTCTACGACCGCCTCGTCTCCGTCACGGGCATAAAACCGAACATTCATATCCTGCCGCCCAACTCCATCGAACGTTCAATGGGCAAGGCGAAACATGTGAACGACAAGCGCACACATCTGCAGAACTGGAAATAACGACCTGAAACATACATTTATACCGACGTGAAAATCTTTTCTGACGAAATGGTGGCAGAGGCGACACGTGCCAATCACGTTGCCGACCTCAGCCACGCCACAATAGGCGAGACACTGCTTGTGGCACAATATCTTGAACAGAAGACGGGCATCCCATTCATACGCATGGACCAGGGAAGCCCCGGACTGCCCGCCAACATACATGGCGTGGAGGCGGAGAAACGAGCGCTCGACAGTGGCATCGGCAGCCAGTATCCTGCCGCGGCCGGCGTGAAGGAACTGAAAGACGCGGCGAGCGAGTTCGTGAAGGCTTTCATAAACATCGGCATAAAGCCGGAGGGATGTCTGCCCACAGTGGGGAGCGTGGCGGGATCGTTCGGCAGCTTCATCGCCTGCTGCCAGCGCAAGGCTTATCCGCAGATGGGC
>CALZMB010000244.1 GCA_945788485.1 uncultured bacterium
AGCCGTTGGTGGTGACGAGTTTCGGAGCCGTCTCCTCGTCTGTCATGCGCAGCAGCTCGAAGCCGTACTCGTTCTTGTCGAGGCCGAGCATCGAGGCGAGAGACGAGAACGTGTCGGCGGGAAAGCTGCTTGAGCCTACGGCATCGGCAAGGTTGCCGAGGTCCATCGTGCCGATATACAGGTTGCCGTTGTATTCGTTGAGAGCCCAGATATATATCGTCCAGAAGTTTCCGAAGCCTCCCCTGCCCCATTTCGGCTTAAGGCCGTTAGACTCGAACACCCATGACTCTATCGTCTTCCCGTCGGCGGCATAGACCGGCTTGGGGTTCTCCGTCTCGCCATAGAGCATCTCGCAGACATTGTCCTTGTCAAGACGCCAGAACGACGGCGTGCGGTAGTTGCCGAGAATGAACGCGAGGGCGTCGGGCGAAGTCAGAGTGCCGTAGATAGCCTGTGCTTGTGCGAGCATATAATAGTCCGGACAGAACACTCCCCAATAGAGATGTCCCCTCCACTCATGGAAGCCGGCGATGGCGGTGATGACTCGTCCGGAGGTTGGCGAAGGCTCAGCAACGGCAGTGCTCCACACCGACTGCCACATCTCGCTGTCTATGGAGACAGGCTGCATGCCGTCGGCGGGTATCTCGGGACCGGCATAGACACGGGAGAGAGCGCCCCAGGTGCCGACATAGATGTGGTTGTTGAAGACGGCAATCTCTGCCGCCTCGTCGTCCTGCAGACCAACGATATGGAAGTTCCATGGGTCGGTCTTGTCGCCATACCATCTCAGCACGGCACCCATCTTCTTGCCCGTGACCGGATGGAGAATACCGACAGAGACATAGAGCACGCCGTTGTATTCGCGCCAACGACGCACATTGACAACCTGACAGCCATCGACATTGCCCATGTCGCTCGCACTGATGAAGCGTTCGGCATCGGCATCGTAAGCCACGAAAGCGGCAGACACTCTCGAATCCCAGTCGCTGCCGTACAGTCCGGGACCACCGAAGAAGACCACACCGTCAAGCGCGCCCATAGAACGCAGTCCCTGACAGTTCTTCAGCACCTCGAATCCCGGCCCCGACGGCGTGATGTCGATCACTACGCCGCGGCGCGGGTCGTAGCTGTAGATGCGCGGCGGACGTATGTCACTGTATTTCTGCTTGTCTGGGTCGTTTTTGTACATCTGGCGTCCGTAGATGCCTTGTTCAAATTCGCAGACCCAGCATTTGTTCTCGTATGCGCTGCCGGCTTCGCCCGGCTGCACGAAACTGCCGTAGCCGTCCATGCAGAGGTAGTTGTTGTTAGTGCTCCAGAAGAGTTTACCGCCATACGACCCCATGCCCCAGGCATACGAGCCGTTGCGTTTCAGCTTTCCGCCCATCTGCTTTGTGAGTACCATCTGTTCGTCAGAGAGGCCGTATGGCTCATAGTGGTTCTTTATGTCGCCTATGCCGAAATACTCTTCATCGACGGGAGCCTGATAGAGGGTGTCGATGGTGTAGTCGCCGGCGTCGTCCATCTCCGGCCGCACGCGGTTCTGCATCTGATAGACATAGAGCGGATAGACCTTGTTTATTATTTCCGTTATCTCCGCCATGTCGATGCCTCCTATCTGCAACAGTATCTCTATCAGTTGCCTGACGACCTCCTTGTCCGGCGTGGCATAAGCCGATGCCAGAGTGTAGGTTTGTTCGAGGGCTGCTCTGCCCTGCACAGTATTCAGTTGTGGAATGGCGGCAGTGAGGAGACGCGTGAAGAGGCGGCTGTCGCCTTTCTCGCGCATCGTGCTTAGTGTGGCGCACATTTTCTCTATGCTCTTCACGTCCGAGATGCCGTTTTCTATCTTCTGTTGGCTCTCTACTTCTGTCTTTGCGCTGCCTGCTGCAGCTGCTTTACTCCCCCCAATCAGACAGAGGCTGACGAGGGCTGCGGTGAGTGTCCGTTTCGTTCTCATAATCTATTAAATGTTTATGATTATTATAAAATACCTTATTAATTCGTGAAACTAAAAGGTTGATTATCTGCAAAATTACGATTTTTATGCTGAACGGCAAAACAAAAACAGCAAAAGGCTTGACTTTATTGATGCAAGTCAAGCCTTTTGCTGATTCTTCAATAGTTTTCTTGTGCCACTCATTTCCTGGCGTAGAGCACGTACGAGCTGAGGGGGTCGAGTGTGCCGTAGATTATGCCTTTCTTGACGCGGAAGGTCTTGCCGTGAACGCGGTCGGTGTATTTTCCGTTGGGCAGAGTGGTTGGCAGTGATGTCGTGACGGCGTTGTCGGTGATATTGACGAGCACGGCGCCTTTCTTCCCTCTGTTGACTGCAGCGATTGTCTTGTCGGCGTTGAGGGTGATGGTTTCCGGCTGTGCGAGCATCGCCTTGCGGAACTTGTTGACAGCCGCCACTTCCGGATGGAAGAACTCGTCGTTGCCACGTGCTCCGACAATGTTGTTACCCCATACATTCTCTGGGGTCGAGCCGTCGGGACGCGAGTAGAAGAGCGGTTGTCCGTATTTGCGTGCCGTGAGGAACGCCCATCCCTGTCGTATGCGGGCAGACGGTATGCCGGCTGATTCGTGCGCATTGCAGTAGGTGTCGTGGCTCTCCACCCATGTGACGAGGTGTGACGGAGATACTGTGTGACACCAGTTGTCGTAGTTGTCTGCACCCCAGTTCTGTGCGTTGAGGATGTTGCGCAGCACATGGCCGTATGAGCTTGCGGTGAGATCGACGAACGTTCCGTATTCGTCTTCTTTCGTGTTCTTGTCCTGCAGCACCTCGCCGTAGATGAACATCTCTTCCGCCGGTTTAGTCATCGTCAGTCCCTTGACGGCTTTCTGTCCTGTCGCTATAAGCCAGAAGTCGTTCTGCTTTGAGCGTGGGTCGAGAGGGTCGGATGGCAGTCCGATGTGCTTCGCCGTGTCATAGCGGAAGCCGCGCACGCCGCAAGCGATGAGGTCGTTGACGTATGTGAGGTAGTAGTGCTGGAAGTCGGGGTTCTCGGTATTTACGTCAGGCAGCCCACCCATCTGTCCTGTCGTGCATTTCAGGCGGTCGTTGTAGTCGTCTATCTCCGTGAAGCCGGCAGCATGGTAGAGGTTGTCGTGTCCGCCCACGGCAGCGTCGAAAGCGTCTTCCACACGTGTGTCGTCGATAGCGGTGTGGTTTGGTATGACATCGACTATGATCTGTATGCCATATTTGCGAGCCTCGTCACAGAGGGCGATAAGGTCGTCGCGTGTGCCAACCTGATAGTTTCCGATTTTCCAGTCGGTCGGTTGATAGTGGTAGTACCATCTGCCTTTTCCGTAGAGCTGGTTTCCTCCGCCCTTGTCTCCCTTCGCCTCGATGATGCAGTGTTGTGCAGGCGGTGTCTGCACGGTAGTGAATCCGGCGTCGGCGATGGCTTTCAGATTCTCGCGGATGGTGTTGAACGACCAGCACCATGCCTGCAGCAGGATGCGTTCGTTGCCGTTGTCGCCTTTTGGCGAAACGTTGAA
>CALZMB010000245.1 GCA_945788485.1 uncultured bacterium
ATATCATGCCGTTGGATTCTACGCCGCGGAGCTTGGATTTCTTGATGACGAACTCTTTGTCTCCGTCGTAGAGGACGCAGCCAAGGTCTGCGACGATGACTTTCTGTCCTGCCGCTACGTTAGGCGCGCCGCATACAATCTGCTGCGGTTCGCCTTTGCCGAGATCTACTGTCGTGACATGCAGGTGGTCGGAATTAGGGTGCATCTCGCATGTGAGCACCTTGCCGACGTACAGCCCTTTCAGTCCGCCCCGGATTGTCTGCACCTCTTCGAGGGCATCAACCTCAAGGCCTGTTGATGTCAAGGCAGCACACACCTCTTCGGGCGTGAGGTTGAAATCAACGTATTCCTTTAGCCATTTATAAGATATATTCATTCTGCTGAGAAATTTACAAATTTGGTGCAAAATTACTACAAAATTCCCAAACCTACAAATTTTCAGCCTATTATTTTGACTGTCAAGCTGTATGTATGAGGTTTGCGAAATTCAGCTTTTGCAGAGAACAAGCCTCGGGGACAGTCTGTGCGACAGCTTTGCGGCGGCTGCAAAAAGACTGCCATGGTATGAAAAATCTTTACAATGGGAAATGTTGGAATTAACATTCATTAATGCCGTTTTCACCTCTCTGACGGGTGATTTTGACTTCTTCGGAAGCAGAAAAGTCATAGTGGCGGGGCAAGATAGTCAAAGTGAGAAGCCAAAATAGTCAAAATGACGAGGCAAAACAGTCTTTGTCAGCACCCAAAATAGACTGTTTTGGCAAGAAAAAACGCCTTTTTATATACTCAAAACGGCTTATCTGAGGCCATACACAGAGACAACACATTGTGTTACAACGTTTTACGAAACCGTCAAATTCACGCGCTGTACGGCTGCGCCGCTCCGTCTGAAATTCTACAGACGATTCTCGCGAATTTGAAATCACAAGACATTGCGGATTTCTTGCATATACAAGGTCATAAGAACCGTGAATAAAAAAGGGCAAAAAAAAGACATCTCCGGCTTGCGAGAAGTCTCACAAACCGGAGATGGCGTGTTGTTTGCAGGATGCGCTTTAGGGTGGTTCTATAAATTAGCCTTTATTTCTTCACGAGCACGCTTTCTGCACCGTAGATATATGAATAGTTGTACGGTCCGTACCACAACGTCCAGTTGTTGATGCTGATGGTGCCGTCGTCGGCAATGGTAGCGACGACGGGCGTTTCCGGCTCGTCATACTGGCAGAAGGTGTAGTAGCCGTAGAAATCCTCTTTCAGGCTGAAGGTTATGGTGCGCGAGGCGAGATCGACGGTGCCGGTCAGCGTGTCACCGAGGCCGTAGAGATTGTAGAGCGAGACGGTTGTGTCGTCAACCTTCTCTATCTTCACGTCAGAGGTTTGGCCGGTCACTGTAACCCAGTCAACGCCGTTGAGGAAATCCTGGCAGCTTGTGGTCTCGGTATATTCGCCGACGAGGAAAGCGGGGGCATCGGTCGGCTCGTCTTCGCCGCCCCATGTCACCTCGTCGTAGCCATCGCCGAGATAGTTGCCGGCGTTGTCGTATATGTACGCGTAGTACCAGACGTAGCCGGACGTGCGTGAACACTCGACGCCGCTGTAGCCCGACGCGATGTAGAGGCAGAGTTTATAGTCTCCGGCATCGACGTAAGTGTATGGAGAGTTGACTTTATAGGCGTTGATGACGAGCAACTCGCCATTCTCGTCGGCATTGAACTCGAGGGCTTTGTCAGAGCCGTAGAGGCCTGCAATCTCGTAGTTGCCGTCGTCGTAAGCCACGATGTCGCATGAGAATGTCTCGTCGAAGAAGCCGGAATAGTAGCTGCACGGAGTGCGCCATATCTCCGCCTTCTCTCTCTTGAAGGTGAAGGCGATGGATTCTGAATCGCTGAAATTCTCGTCGTCAGAGACGGCGCGCAGATAGACGGTGTATTCACCGACAGGCAGCCCGGCGATGGTCAGGCTGTTGTCTGCCGTGACTCCAGACACTGTCTCGCCGTTTTTCTCGTACTGATACTCATAACCTTGCGCATTCTCGACAGCGGGCCATGTGATTGTGATGGTTCCGGCGCCCCACTCTGATGTGATGTCAGACGGTGTGGCAAGGGGAATGACCTCGTTCGTGGTGGCGGTGATGGTGATTTTCGAGGATGTGGTCTTGTCGCTTGAGAGCGCGGCATACGCCCATACGGACATCTCGTAGGCGGTGTTCGGCTTGAGGTTTGTGGCGAGCAGCGTGGTGGTGTTCGTCGTTCCGCCGAGGATGATGGTCTCCGTAGCTTTCTCTCGCAGTTCGTAGGCGTATTGTGTCGCACCTTCGACAGGCTGCCATGAGAAGTTGAGAGTGCTTACGGTCTTTGCGGCCTCTGTGATGCTGGTGGCGCTGAGAGGCGTCTTCACGATGTCGTCGTCGTCGCTGCAGGCTGTGAAGAGGAATGCGGCGAGAGGCAGCGCGAAAGCCATGACGGCGAGACGTAAGAGGCGACGCTCTATGTTTGTTGTTGTTATGCGTTTCATATCAATAAGTTTTTCTTTTGTGAGATATAAGACAGTCATTTCACTTCGTCTTCCTCATGCCATTGCAGATAGACGTAGTTGTAGTAGTCGTATGAGCCGTCGGAGTAGTCGGTGAAATATACGCCTACGGTTGCGAATCTCTCAGAGAAAGAGACGTAGCTGTAGTCGGTTGGGCCGTAGTATGTCATGAGCAAGACGTCAGCCACGGTGATGTCGCCTACCGTCCATACGGGATAGTCCTGCGCTGCATCGTCGTAGAGATAGCAGCCCTTCACCGTGCCGTCGTCGTACGCCTCGACGTTCTTTGTCGGCACGATGGTCTTGTAGGTCTTGCCGTAAGAAGACTGCGGGCCGAGCGTGAACTCGAATACGAGGCCGGAGCCGATGAAGTCCTTGACACGGTAACGGTCGAGGCTGCCGAGGCGTTCGATGGTGGCCTTCCATTCGTTCTTCACGTTGAGGGTGGTCCACGTCATGGCGACGTTCTGCGCGTAGAGATTCCACGATGCCACCACCATGGTGCCGGTAATCTTGTCCGAGCCATAGACGTCGGCATACGGGTCAACAAAAGCCTTGTCAACGGTGAGGCTGTAGCTATATACCTTTGAAGGCTGGAAGCCGGAGCCGATTAGCGTGATGGTTGTCTCTGTCTGGCCTGCCTCGAACTTTGCTGTTGCGGGGACAGAGATTTCCGGCGATACGTCGGTGGCGATGATGGGCACCTCAGTTGCCTCTTCGGCACGCATACGCTTCAGCGTGAGTGTGACGGACGGGGCCTCGCTCTCTTCAAACACAGCCTCAGAGCTGTTGGCTGCGTCGAAATAGACCGTCATGCAATTCTCGGGAGCAGGCTCGCCGGGCACATAGTCGCTGTCGGCTTTGTCGTCGCACGACGCGAGGATGGACAACGCCACGACGGGCATACATATATTATATACCTTAATTCCGCAACACTTTGATTTAACTTTATTTATAAGTTCCTGAGCA
>CALZMB010000246.1 GCA_945788485.1 uncultured bacterium
ACACTGCCGAACGCCAGAACTTCATCATCGACAACCTCGTCATCGAAGAAGACCTTCCCGAAGACGAACAATACGACTGACCCCCTACCCCATCATCCACCACATCATCATGAGACAGATCATCCTACCCCTCATCCTCCTCCTTTTGCCGCTATCTTCCAATGCGCAGATGAGGATAAACCTCGGTGCCGATTCGCCGTTGCGCAAGCTTCAGATAGCCACCATCGCCATCGAGAACCTCTACGTCGATACCGTCAACAGCGAGCATCTGGCTGAAGATGCCATCCGCGGCATGCTTTCTAAGCTCGACCCGCACTCCAGCTATTCCACCGCTAAAGAGACGAAAGAGCTGACCGAGCCGCTTAAAGGCAACTTCGACGGCATCGGCGTGCAGTTCAACATGGTTGACGACACACTCCTCGTCATACAGACCGTCAACGGCGGTCCCTCCGAGAAGGCAGGCATACTCGCCGGCGACCGTATCGTCGCTGTCAACGATACCGCCATCTCCGGCGTGAAGATGTCGCGCACAGACATCATGAAACGCCTTCGCGGCAAGAAAGGCACAGAGGTCAACGTCACCGTCGTGCGCCGCGGCGAACGCCAGCCCATCACCTTCCGCCTCATACGCGACAAGATTCCCGTCACATCGCTCGATGCCGCATACCTCGCCGGCAAGGGAATAGGCTATATACGCTTCGGCAATTTCGGCGCCACGACGCACGACGAGATGGTCCGGGCTGTCGATTCGCTCAAGGCCGCTAATGCCGCCCGATGGCCCGGCACGCCTTTCAACCTCATGCTCGACCTTCAGGACAACGGCGGAGGCTATCTCTCTGCCGCCGAAGAGATGGCAAACGAGTTCCTTGGCGAGGGAGACCTCATCGTCTTCACCAAAGGGCGCAGCGTGGCGAAACACGAGGCGAGGGCTGACGGCAGCGGCATCCTGAGGCAAGGGAAAGTCGTGGTGCTCGTCAACGAATACACCGCCTCTGCCTCCGAGATTGTTTCCGGTGCCATACAAGACCACGACCGCGGCACCATCGTAGGCCGCCGCACCTTCGGCAAAGGCCTCGTGCAGCGTCCCGTCGAATTGCCTGACGGTTCGATGATACGCCTCACCGTCGCACACTACTACACCCCGACAGGGCGATGCATACAGAAGCCTTACAAGCCAGGCGACAAAGCCGACTACGACATGGACTTCGAACAGCGACTGAAACACGGCGAGCTGACATGCCGCGATTCCATACACTTCGCTGATTCGCTGAAGTACGAGACGCTGCGCCTCCACCGCACCGTCTATGGCGGCGGAGCCATCATGCCCGACATCTTCGTGCCGTTGGACACCACACGCTACACCCGCTTCCACCGTATGCTTGTCGCAAAGGGCGTCGTCGTCTCCAACACGCTGAAGTATGCCGACAAGATGCGCAAACAGCTCTCTCGCTACAAGACGCTCGATATGTTCAAGAACGATTTCCAAGTGCCTCAGACACTCATCGACTCCATCCTTTCCGACGGCGCGCAACAAGGTGTCGTGCCAGACGACGATGACGAGAAATCTCGGACGCTCGAATATCTCACGCTGCAGATAAAGGCACTCGTCGCCCGCGACATCTTCGACCAATCCGCCTATTTCGAGATTATCAACGTCTCAAATCCCATCTACAACGCCGCTCTTGAGACGATAATGCAACAGACGAAATGACCGCCGCCCGTGCCGCCGCCGTCCTTGCGGCATTCCTGCTGCTGCCGGCATCTGCCAGTGCCGCCGTTCTCTCAGCCAGTTCATGCGCTTGCCTCGACGACAGTTGCCGTTACGCCAGTGCTGACAGTTGCTCCGTCAGATGTATCTCTGACACCACTTCCTGCCGTTCACGGCGCACGCTTGACGGTGCCAGCCTCCTTCCCCTGCCCTTTTTCGCGGCAGGCCTCATCGCCCGTACAGGGCATGGTGATTTCAATGTCCCGTATTCTTCGGCAAGGTCGAAGAACACCGGCGCCACCATCGACGACTGTCTGCGTTTCGGCGGCATAGCCACCGCCACCATCCTCAAGGCTTGCGGCTACGAGGGCAGAAGCGGCTGGGGCCGCTACACAGCCTCTGCCGCATTCTCCTACACTGCCATGGCGGCAACCGTTGTCGCTCTGAAACACGCCGTGCATGAGACCCGCCCCGACGGCTCGGCAGACAACTCCTTTCCCTCAGGTCATACCGCGGTGGCGTTCACTGGCGCAGCCATCCTGCATAAAGAGTACGGCACGACACGCTCGCCATGGTTTTCCGTCGCCGGCTTCGGCATGGCAACGGCGACAGGCATACTGCGTGCCCGCCACAACCGCCACTGGGCGTCTGACATCATGGTCGGTGCAGGCGTGGGCATCCTCTCAGCCGACATCGGCTATCTGCTTGCCGACGCTGTCTTCAAAGAGAAAGGTGTTACACGCCGCCTGCCATCCTACGCGCCAGACCTTATGCAGCAGCCCTTCGCCCTTTCCCTCTCCATGGGCACGACAGTCCTCAGCGGCATCGACCTGCAGTCTGCGCACACCCTCACCCCGTCGGGCGAAAGCTACACCGGACTGCATCGTCTCAGCGACGACGCGTCGCCCTTCCTGCCAGAGACAGCATCAGCGGCAGCCACTGACGTGCAGCTCTCCGTAGCCTCTGCCACACATGTCGGAGGCGAACTGTCGTGGTTTCCCGTCCGCTCGTTCCCATACATCGGTACAGGCATCCGCGTCAGACTTGACATCGCGCCTGTCATCGCCGACGGCCTCGTCGCCCATACGGGGCATGATGGTTGCAATGCCCCGTATTCTTCGACCAGTTCGAAGAACACCGGCACCGCCACCGACCGCCTGACGCTCTTCTCGCACGATGCGGGTCTCTTCCTGCGGCTCCCCCTCGGCACACACCTCGCCCTCGGAGCTAAGGCAATGGCAGGCATACAACACCGCGCCGCCCTGCATCTCATAGCACAGCCGTCAGCCGCCGATGCTGCGTCGCCGTCCGTCTCAACCGCCTTCAATGCCGAAGCCGCTGACCGTTTAGACATCAGTTCCACCACCAACTTCCACCACGGGATAGGCATCAGCCTCACCCTCGGCATCCGCGGAGGCTCTTCATGCACCGTCTATTGCGACTACGACCGTACAGACAGCACCCTCGACGGCACGCTCTACACCCGTTCCGCAATATGCGGCACCTCCGAGACCGTCAGCGCAGCCGCACTTCAGCAACGCACCCAGTCGTTCACCCTACCTTCGACGCTGCATCAAGTCGCCGTAGGCGTCGCGATGGGCATCACGTTCTGAACACCGTTCCGCCTCGTGTTCTTCGACCAGGTCGAAGAATACATAAGGTGGGTTCTATAAATGCGCTTTGTCAGATTTTGAGATTGTTTTTGAGGACAAATTGAAAGTCGGAGAGAGAGCGTAGCGGGCTACGTGACCGATACGACTTACAATTTGGACCAAAAAGAATCCAAA
>CALZMB010000247.1 GCA_945788485.1 uncultured bacterium
TTGCTCTGTATGAACTTATTGCTCTGTATGCGGCAGAGGGTAGGGTGGTGGTCATAGCGGGCGCGTCGTGCCACGTATGACAAGGCTTGTCTTGACAATGCGCTTGTTGACCCTGTCGACAGGGAGCTTGCCCTCAACCTCGTCAATGAGAATGTCTACCGCCTCGCTGCCTACTATCTCGCCACGCTGGTTGACAGATGTCAGCTGGGGGTCGGAGGCGATGGCACGGAAACCATCAGAGAAACCGAAGATGGAGATATCCTCCGGCACACGGAGACCGCTGCGCTTCACAACACGGAGGATGCCGATGGCTGTGTCGTCGTTGATGGCGAAGAAGGCGTCAGGACGCTCATGGCTAAGAAGAAGCTCAGGAGTGATGCGCTCTGCGTCGATACGGTTGTCACAGATGCGGATAATGGAATCGTCAATGGCGATGTCATGGTGAAGCAGCGCGTCCTTATAACCATTGAAACGGTTCTTGGATATCTCCAGATGCATCGGCGAGCCGAAGAATGCGATGCGGCGGCATCCCGTCGCTATAAGATGACACACAGCGTTGTAGACACCCTGATAGTCGTCGACAACAACACGTGAGGCATTGATGCCGTGGCAGATGCGGTCGAAAAAGACAAGCGGAAGACCGGCAGCCTGAAGCTCACGGAAATGGGAATAGTCTGATGTGCCCTTGGCGAGAGATATTATAATGCCACAGACACGTGCCTCGGCAAACGCCATGCATGTCTCTACCTCGCGCTCGTAGCTCTCATGGCTCTGCCCTATTATGACACGGTAGCCTCTGATGCGTGCCTGCTCCTCTATGCCACTGAGCACCGTATCAAAATAATAATGCACCAGCTCAGGCACTATCACACCTATCGTGCGGGAGGGAAGGAGACGGGTGTTGCGGAGGTCGCGCGCCACAACGTTGGGCGTGAAGTTATGCTCACGCGCAAAACGCTGTATCTCCTCGCGACGCTCTGGAGAGATACGGCTCGAATTCTTCAGCGCACGAGACACTGTGGCTACTGATATGCCAAGCGCATCGGCGATGTCCTTCATCGTGATAGACTTGTTGTCGTTCATTTATTATCAGGTGTAATGTTATAGCGGGTTTTAGTCTTTCGTGCAAAGCATGTTCGCCCCTCGGCTTATTATTACCGGCAGCGTGTAGCCGGAAAGGAAATCCAGAGCTCTGAAAGGGACATAACTCCTAAACGCTTACAAAGTTATACAATTCCTTCCATATATCATTATTATATATTTAATTATTTGTTAACGAACTGTGCAAACGATTGCACAGCAAAGTTTGCATATTTTCTGAAAAAAAAGTTATATATATGATTAAAGAATGTAACTTTGCAAACAGAAAGAGAAAAAGGGGCATCAGAGCTTGTCTGGAACATGTCGGCAGATGTGGGCTCACACATGGTTGCTGACAAGAGAGACCCCTTATTCGAATTGAGTCTGAGGCCAGCCGGAGAATGGCGGCAAGAGACACGGCGCACACAAGCCGTAATAAAGAGACTAACACTGTATACATCTATATATTCAAATAAAAACTAAACTTAACAAACAATTTCTAATGAAGCAGGTATTTATGAGAATCCCGCAGCGAGCCTTTGTGCTTGTTATCGGGCTTTTGCTTTCTGTCGGTGCCTTCGCACAGATTACTGTGAACGGCAACGTCAAGGATGCTACTGGAGAAGCTGTCATTGGCGCTACAGTCCGTATCATCGGACAAGATGGCGGTACAGTGACTGACTTTGAAGGCAATTTCGTAATTAAATGTGAAGAAGGCGCTGACCTTCAGATTAGTTCAGTGGGCTATCAGACAGTGACCGTGAAGGCCAAGCCAACAGTGGCTGTTGTCCTTCAGGACGACGCAGCTCTCCTCAATGAGGTGGTTGTCATCGGTTACGGTGTAGCAAAGAAGAACGACCTCACAGGTTCTGTCACAGCTATCAAGCCGGACGAGAAGAACCACGGTCTCGTAACTAACGCACAGGACATGATTCAGGGTAAGATTGCCGGCGTGAACGTCACGACAGGTTCTGGTGCCCCGGGCACTGGCGCAACAATCCGCATCCGTGGCGGCTCTTCGCTCAACGCATCTAACGACCCGCTCATCGTCATCGACGGTCTCGCTATGGACAACAAGGGTGTGAAAGGTCTTTCAAACCCTCTCTCTATGGTCAACCCGAACGATATCGAGTCGTTCACCGTACTCAAGGACGCTTCTGCTACTGCCATCTACGGTAGCCGCGGCTCTAACGGTGTCATCATCATCACTACAAAGAAAGGTCGTGGCAATCAGGCTCCGCGCGTCTCTTACAACGGAAACGTTTCGTATTCTGTAGCAGCAAAGAAATTCGACCTCCTCAACGCCGCTGAATATACACAGTTCATCAAGAGCTACTACGGCGAGGATTCTGACGCTGTCAAACTCCTTGGCAACGCTGACACAGACTGGCAGGACGAAATCTATCGCGGCGCTGTCAGCACTGACCACAACGTCACGCTCACTGGCGGCCTGAAGAATATGCCTTACCGTGTCAGCGTTGGTTACACTGACCAGAACGGTATCCTCAAGACCTCAAACTTCCAGCGTACAACAGCGTCTGTAACGCTCAACCCATCTTTCCTTGACGACCACCTCAAGTTCAACATCAACGGAAAGTTCATGTACGCACACAACAGATACGCCAACACCGACGCTATTGCTGAGGCGGTTCGTATGGACCCGACACAGCCTGTCTATGGTGATATTTTCTTCCCGTTGGACATTAAGCAGCCGGCCGGAATGACAGACCTCGAGTGGGCGGCTTACAAATCTTCTGCTGTAGAACAGATGAGAAATAACAACCACGGTTATTTTATGTGGGCAGGCGATGGTTCTGCTCTCGGAAACTCAGACTATCTCCTCACACAGAACTCAGAGGCCGCAAAGAACCCTGTCGCACTTCTCAATGAGAAGAACGACCGCGCAAACTCTTACGACTATATCGGCAATGTTGAGGTTGACTATGCTGTTCACGGACTGGAAGACCTCCACATCCACATGAACTTCTCTGGTGACTGGGCTAACGGCAAGCAGAACACTGACTATGCCGACTGGGGACCATCCAACTTCTACTATGGCAACACAGGTTTCACAAAGGAGAACAAATATAACCTCACATACTCTGCATACGCACAGTATCTGAAGGACTTCCTCAAGACACAGAGCATCAATGTCATGGCGGGCTACGAATGGTCGCACGCCAAGAACTGGGGCAACTCTCTCTACTACGACCCACGCACCTCTACACCAGAGACAGCAGGATATAACTACAGCAAGAGCATCTGGAAGACAGAGAACTATCTCGTCAGCTTCTTCGGACGTCTCACCTACTCTGCCTGGGACCGCTACATGCTCACAGCTACTGTACGCCGCGACGGTTCTTCTCGATTCAGAGAGCACTGGGCTACATTCCCTTCTGTAGCT
>CALZMB010000248.1 GCA_945788485.1 uncultured bacterium
ATAACAATTGATTGTTTTACAGATTTAAAAGCTTAAGAAAATGAAGAAATTAGTATTTATGTTCGTTGCTGTTGCAGCTATCTCTTTCGCATCTTGTGGTAACAAGGCAGAGCAGGCTCCTGTAGAGGATACAGTTGATACAGTTGCTGTTGATACAGTTGCTGCTGACACTGTTGCTGCTGACACAACAGCTGCTGAGTAATCTCAACAACGAACAGTACGACAAGTACCTTAACCGTTAACTCTTAGAGTTAACGGTTTTTTTGTTATATTTACTAAAATATTTGGTCATTACATGGAAAATTTGTATTTTTGTGGTCGGAAACAAACACAACTATCACTACAACATTGACAACCATGCCAAATAGAACACTATATCTCAGACTCCTGACTGTCATCATATTGCCCTTTTCCTTGACATTCACCCTGCCGCTTCACGCACAGAAACGCAAGACAGTAAAGAAGAATGTCACACAAAAAGAGGCGAAACCTGAGATTGACTACAGCGAATGGACAGACAATCCCATCTGCCGCGTAATGGTTGCAGACAGCGTAGTCGTTGATGTCAAGGACATCTGGAAAAGCCTTCCGCTACCCCCGTATATGGGAAAACTGAGCCATGAGAAGACAACAGGGCGAGTTATTTATGAGAACGAGTTCGGCGACCAACGTATGTTCTCCGACCTTGATGCCGGCGGGACAAGTGCCATATACCGCCAGACGCTGCTTGCAAACAAATGGAGCGAGCCTGAGCGCATCACCATCAAAGGCGAACAGTTTGACTACTGCAACCCCTTCCCTATGCCCGACGGACAGACACTTTATTTCGCTGCGCGCGACAGCAGCGACCACGACGGCAAGTGCCTGTCACTCTATACCACCACCTACGATTCAGAGACACAGTCATATCTACAGCCCCAACGTCTGCCGATGCCATTCTCTTCATCCGACGATGACCTGTACTACATCGACAACGAGAGCGACACGATAACGTGGTTAGTCACCACACGCCGACAACTATCTGGCAAAGCCTGCATCTACACCATGCGCATGAACAAGCCGTGGGAGTATTACGATGCCGAAACGACAGTGCCAGAGAAGTTGAAGTCGCTCGGGATGCTGAACTCCATAGCTGAGACATGGACAACCGAAGCGTCGCGGAATGCCGTGACCGAGAAAGCGAAGAGCCTTGTCAGCAAAAGCCCGACACAGGCACGGGCGTTCCGCTTCGTCATCTCGGACAACAAGGTCTATACCTCGTACGATCAGTTCACTTCCGAAGAGGGCAAACGACTGTTCGCAGACTATCAGGACATGCTGAAAAAAGCCGAGGCAACGGAACGGCAAGCGGAAGAGTACCGGCAACTCTACCACAACTCGTACGGCGAGACACGTGAGCGTCTCGCGCCCACGATAACCGATTGCGAGACACGTCTTGCAGAACTGAGGACATCAATCTCTGCCATAGCAAATGAAATAAGAAAAGCAGAAGGACGACAGTGAATTTCGCAAAAGCACGAACCGACGGTCGTCACACACCTAACAATCAAACCAACATCTATGGAAAAGAAATACTACCCGGAATCAGAGCTCATCATCAACAATGACGGCAGCTGTTTCCATCTCCACCTGAAACCAGAACATCTTGCAGACAAAGTAATACTCGTCGGTGACCCTGGGCGTGTCAGCCTCGTAGCGTCACATTTCGACAGCATCGAGAACGAGGTGTCGAGCCGCGAGTTCCACACCATCACCGGCACATACAAAGGCAAACGCATCACGGTGCAGTCAACCGGCATAGGCTGCGACAACATCGACATCGTGATGAATGAGCTTGACGCACTGGCAAACATAGATTTCAAGACACGCCGCGACCGTCCATCACACCGCACACTCACCATCGTGCGCATCGGCACATGCGGCGGCATTCAGCCCGAGACGCCTCTTGGTACCTTCATCGCATCGGTGAAGAGCATCGGCTTTGACGGACTGCTGAACTATTATGCCGGCAGAGACGAGAAATGTGACCTCGAACTGGAAGAGGCATTCAAGAAACACATGAACTGGTGTGACAAGAAAGGCGCGCCATACGTTGCCACTGCATGTCCGGCGCTTATCGACCGCATCGCCGGCACAGAGATGGTGCTCGGACTTACGATAGCCTGCGGCGGATTCTACGGTCCGCAAGGTCGTCAGATACGTCTGAAGATACAAGACCCGCAACAGAACGAGAAAGTGGAATCTTTCCGCTACAAGACAACAGCCGATGACGGCACATCAACCGAACTGAAGGTGTGCAACTTCGAGATGGAATCGTCTGCGCTCGCTGGTTTGGCTTCCCTGCTCGGCCACGAAGCCATGACATGCTGCATGGTGATAGCAAACCGCCATGATAAGGAGATGAATACGGGCTACAAGAATCAGATAGACGATCTCATCCGCCTCGTACTCGAACGTATCTAAACAATCTGACTGTACCCCACACTCCTACAACACCCCACTTATTTACCGGCAATCAATCGCCACTCCACACTATTATCCCAAACCAACAAACAACGATGTACAAAAACCGAAAACGCCTGGTAGCGGTTCTCACCATCGTAGGCTTGTCTCTCCCGACACTCTTGCAGGCACAGACCCACTATCAGAACAGTGCCTACAAATGGAAAGGCAATGAATTCATCCAAGGCAAGTTCCGCGCCCGCGCAACAAGTCCGACCGACATCTACAGCAACTACAAGGACGAATGGACATCTTCGGCGCCAAACTTCATGCCCGCCGACATCGTGCCGGACATCAACCGCGAGCACTGGCATCTGAGACGCGACATCAGCCATCTGCCGCACTACAGCTCGTCAAACATCATGGAGAACGCCCTCTACAATATGTCGCTTGAGGAGAGCGAATTAGCCATCGAGCCAGACAGCACCTATCGCACAGGTGTCTATTGGGGAGGCGTGTGGACACGCGATGTCTCCTACTCTATCCTGCACTCTCTCGCACAGCTGTGCCCCGAAGTGTCGAAACGTTCGCTACTCGCAAAAATCAATCCCAACAACCGCATCATTCAGGACACGGGCACAGGAGGCGCATGGCCCTGTTCAACAGACCGCACCACCTGGGTGCTTGCAGCCTGGGAGGTATATAAGGTGACAGGCGATGCCGATTGGCTCGACCGCATCTTGCCAGTGATACGCAACACCGTCGAAGACGACCGCATAGTGGCGTTCGACCCGGAAACAGGCCTGATGCGTGGTGAGACATCATGGCTCGACTGGCGCGAGCAGGAATATCCCACATGGATGCAGCCTGCCGACATCTACCAGAGCCTTTGCATGGGCACTACAGCCGTACACTACCGCACTCTGCGCATACTGGCAGAGATGTGCCGCATAAAAGGCATAGACAGCTGGGCAAAGAAATACGACGGATGGGCAGACGATATGCGCTCTGCCATGAACCGCCACCTCTGGATGGAAGA
>CALZMB010000249.1 GCA_945788485.1 uncultured bacterium
AGCCCCTCCCGTGTTCTTCGACCTGGTCGAAGAACACCATTTGCCCCTCAAAAAAAGCCCCCAACCCAAACATGACACGCCTCATATCCATCATCCTGCACCTCCTGCTCGCCTACGCCGTGCTGATGGCGGCGCGCGTGGCGTATGTCGCCGAGAACTGGAGCGCATTCAGCAACCTCTTCGCCGACAACAGCACCGGCACCCTGCTGCGAGGCTCGCTGCTGTTCGACACCTCGCTCATCATGTACGCCGACAGCATCGTCGTCCTCGCGCTCATCTTCCTGCCCCGGCGCAGGCTCAACATCGCCACATGGCTCTTCACCGCCGTCAACGCCCTCTGCCTCGCCATGAACCTCGCCGACGCCGTCTATTTCAAATACACCGGCCACCGCACCACCTGCACCGTCTTCAGCGAGTTCTCTAACGAGGGCAACCTCGCGAAGGTGATGCTCACCGAGACCGTCACGCACTGGTATCTCTTCCTTCTCGCCGCCGTCCTCACAGCCGCCATGTTCTATATCTCGCGGCGCATCACACGCCGCTTCGCGCCGTCTCCCCACGAGAAGCTGTGGCGGCAGTTCGTCCTCCTCGTCATCTACATCCCTCTCTGCGTGACCGGCATACGCGGAGGCGTAGGCAGAGCCGTGCGCCCCGTCACCATCAGCAACGCCAACCAGTATGTGGCACACCCCGCAGAGGCAGCCGTCGTCCTCAACACACCGTTCTCCATGCTCCGCACCATCGGCAAGAACGTCTTCGCCGAACCGAAATATTTCACCGCCGCAGAGCTTGACAGCATCTACACCCCCGTCCACCGCCCGATGGCTGGCACCGTCGCTGTGCGCCGCAAGAATGTTGTCGTGCTCATCGTAGAGAGCTTCGGCAGAGAATACATCGGGGCATTCAACCGCCACCTCGACAACGGCACATACAAAGGCTACACCCCGTTCACCGATTCCCTCTGCAACGTCTCACTCACTTTCGACTGCAGCTACGCCAACGGCAGGAAATCAATCGACGCGATGCCGAGCATACTCTCCGGCATACCGCAGTTCATCGAGCCTTTCTTCCTCACGCCAGCCTCGCTCAACGACGTGGGCGGCATGGCGGCATCCCTCGCCCCGGAAGGCTACGCCACAGCATTCTTCCACGGAGCGGCGAACGGCAGCATGGGCTTCGAGGCATTCGCCAAAGCCACCGGCTTCCAGACATACTACGGACGCACAGAGTTCGACGCCGAGCCGCGCTACGGCGGCGAGAAAGCCTTCGACGGCACATGGGCGATATGGGACGAGCCGTTCCTCCAATTCTATGCAGAGAAGATGACAGAGCTGCGAGAGCCCTTCCTCACCACCGTCTTCACCGCCAGCAGCCACCACCCCTACAAAGTGCCCGAAGAATATGAAGGCATCTACACCGACTGGCAGGGAGGGGCTTCTTCGACCGGGCCGAAGAACACAAACCCCATCCACAAGTGCATCAGATACACCGACATGTCGCTGCGGAGATTCTTCGAGACGGCGCGCCGCCAGCCGTGGTACACGAACACCATCTTCGTCATCACCGCCGACCATACCAACATCTTCGACCATGACGAGTATGCCACCGACCTTGGGCTCTTCTCTGCCCCCATCATCTTCTTCGACCCGTCGGGCGAGATGCCGCGCGGCAGAAGCCACGCCATTGCGCAGCACACCGACATCATGCCGACCATTCTCTCATACCTCGGATGCAAGAAACCCTACGTCGCATGGGGCATCGACCTGCTCAACACCCCGGCCGACGAGACATGGGCGGTCAGCTATAACGCCGGCATCTACCAGCTCGTCGCAGGCGACATTCTCATACAGCACGACGGCACGCAGCTGAAAGCCGTCTATCTCTTCCGCACCGACCCCCTCCTCCGCCGCAACCTCCTCGCCAAGATGAAGGACAAACCCGAGGTGAAGGCGGCGGAAACGAAACTCAAAGCCATCATACAGACCTACATGCAACGCATGAACGACAACCGCCTCGTCGTCAGAGACTGAAATAGTCAAAGTTGGGAGCTAAAATAGTCAAAGTGAGGAGGCAAGATAGTCAAAGTGAGGAGGCAAAATAGTCAAAGTGAGGCTGTAAAATAGTCAAAGTTGGAACCGCCTCGATGAAATTTGTGCGCTGAACAACGGCGGAACATGACCCATAAAAAAGACATATCCTGCATCGGGAGAAGAGTTCTCCGGGTGCAGGATATGTCTTTTTATGTGAAAGAGGTTTTATGCTGAGGCTTACACGCGCAACAGGAATGTGCGGTGGAGGGTGCCGGATGCGCCGAAACGCTCTTTCTGTTCGAGGAGCGAGGCGTTGAGGACGGCGCCGCCCTGCTCTGTGCTGATGCCGAAGTCGAAATAGCGGAATTGCTGCTGCTGCCTGTATTCGTCGATGAGCGTGATGAAGAGCAGGTCGAGCGCGGCGCACTCTTTCCCTTCGGGCGAGGCGGAGATATATTGCGAGTGTACGACCTGCTGCGTGATGAAGAGCACGGTGCCTGCCACTGTCTGCCCGTCGGCGTCGGTGACGGTGTGGCACACGATGTTGCCGGGACATGCCGCCTGCAGCCGCTGCATCTCTTCGAGGGTGTGGACGGGCGCGACGCCGTGCGAGGCGAGGAGGTTGCCGGTGAGGATGTGCCAGAACGCAGAGAGCGGCGCGTTGTGGCAGACGGTGTAGCCTTTGCGGCGCAGGCGGTTGGCGTTGTTGCGCCGGCTGCCGCTGACGTGCGGACGGACGGCGAGGGGATGGAGGTCGATGGTGGACGAGAGGCAGCATGCCTCTTCTGCTGCGCCGTGGCGCCAAAGCCAGTAGGCATCGTCGCAGGAGGGCAGGAGATGATAGATGTGCGGCAGCTGCTTGTAGTGGAACGCGGCGAAGCCGTTGGCGCGGAGGTGGGCTATGGTGAGTCGGAAGAGCTCTTCTATCTGTGCGTCGCGGCATCGCGGCGTGAGGATGAAGCCGCCGTAGGTGAGTCCCTGATGCGAGAAGAGATGCAGCTCTTCGCCGCCGTCAGCAGAGACAACCGCTTCGTTGGCGGGCAGCAGCGCGACGGGTGTGCCTCGCTCGTTGAGGAAGATGAGCGAGTGGTCGCTGAAACGGTCGCTGTGATAGTCCATATAGCGGCGGAGGAAGAGGAATGTGGCGTTGCGCGCCGCGGCGACGAGGGTGTCCCACAGGGCTTGGTCAGCCGCCGTATATCTCTTTAAACTCAGCATAGTCGTAGATGTATTCGTCTTCGTCAAACAGTTCAGACGCCATCACCATGCAGACGGCTCCCGACGAGAAATCTTCGAGGGTGCGCCAGATGCCGGGCACGATGAGCAGTCCCTGCCACGGATGGTTGAGCAGCACCTCGCGCCGCTCTCTGCCGTCGTCGATGACGACATGGAACGAGCCGCTCATGGGGACGAGAAGCTGGTAGAGACGGCGGTGGGCGTGGCCGCCGCG
>CALZMB010000250.1 GCA_945788485.1 uncultured bacterium
AGTGAATCGGGCATTTTTTGATTTACTAATTGTAAATTACGAATTATAAATTGTCATTGTGCCGCGCGTTGAAAAAGGTAACTTTTGTAACTTTTGTAACCAGTAACTTATGTAACTCGGTCATTTTCGGCAAGTATCACTTGAAATCATCTGCGCGCCAGGCTACGAGGCAAGCTGCGGCGGATGGGGATGTATGTTCAGTTTGAGGCGATGAGGTTCATGCCTTGATTGAGGGCATCCATATTGAGAGGTATGAGGGCATGGTGCCGCTCAGGCAAGGTCTTGCAGAGCGCTTTCCGGATGCTGTCGGCGCTGACGACGGGACAGACTCTCAGCAGGGCTCCGAGGACGATCATGTTGAACACTTTGCTGTTGCGCATCTCCGCGGCTTTCTCCATGGCATCGACGGCATAGACGGTGATGTCGGCGCGTCGCGGTGGATTGAGAACGCCGTAGCTGTCGTAGATGAGTATGCCGCCCGGCTTAACCCTGTCTTGGAACTTATCGAGCGACGGCTGGTTGAGCACGATGGCGACATCGTAGCTGCTGAGGACTGGCGACGAGATGCGTCGGTCGCTGATGATGACAGTGACGTTTGCCGTTCCGCCGCGTTGCTCCGGTCCGTAGGCGGGCATCCATGTCACCTCTCTCCCCTCCATCAGAGCGGAATAGGCGAGTATCTTGCCCATGGAGAGGACACCCTGTCCTCCAAAACCGGATATGATGATTTCTTTCTTCATAGTGTCTGTATAAGCTGTTTCGCAGGCTCCGCCATGCGTATGGTGTCCTTTATGTCGCCTTTTGGATATTTGCCGAACATATTCTGCTGCATCCATTTGTTTGCTTCTGCGGGCGTGAGTTTCCATCCGCTGTTGCATGTCGCGACGATTTCGACGAGACTTGCTCCGCATCCGTTCATCGAGGCGTCGAACGCCTTGCGTATGGCAGCCTTTGCCTTGCGTATGGCGGCAACGGTATCGACGCTCTGGCGCGTGACAAAGCATGTGCCGTCGAG
Organism: uncultured bacterium; assembly: GCA_945788485.1. Lineage (GTDB taxonomy): Bacteria > Bacteroidota > Bacteroidia > Bacteroidales > Bacteroidaceae > Prevotella. Next base: position 1,016 of record CALZMB010000250.1, read on the forward strand.
GTGGGCGGCGAGTTCGGTGATATTTAGCGGATAGCCGTGGAGGTCGGCCCGCCTGCCGTATGGGCAGGTTGATGTCTTCTGCCCGAGGAGTGTGGTGGGCGCCATCTGTCCGCCTGTCATGCCGTAGATGGCGTTGTTGATGAAGATGACGGCGACGTTCTCGCCTCGCGAGAGGGCGTGGAGCGTCTCGCAGGCACCGATGCAGGCAAGGTCTCCGTCGCCCTGATAAGTGAAGACGAGCCTGTCTTTCCACAGGCGCTTGACGGCGGTGGCAACAGCGAGGGCGCGTCCGTGCGCCGCCTCCTGCCAGTCGATGTCGATGTATCTGTACGCGAAGACGGCGCAGCCGACAGGACAGATGCCTACGGTCTTCTCCTGCATCCCCATCTCTTCAACCACTTCAGCCACTAATTTGTGTACAACGCCGTGCGAACAGCCGGGGCAGTAGTGCATCGGGGTGTCGTTCATCAGCTTAGGCTTGGCATAGACAAGATTCTCAGGCTTTATTATTTCGTTGTTCATAGTTCTTGAAATTTCTTTACAGCTATTTGAAAGCGTCTTTCAGAGCCTTCACTATCTCCGACGGTTCAGGGACGATGCCTCCGAGCCTGCCGAAGTGCGTGGCGGGCACATCACCGTTGAGCGCGAGGCGCACGTCTTGAATCATCTGTCCGGCATTGATCTCAGCGACGAGGACGCCTCGCTTGCCTTTTGCCGCCTCGCGCAGGGCATTGTCCGGGAAGGGCCACAGCGTGACAGGGCGGAACAGCCCTGCATTCAGCCCCTCGTCGCGCGCCTCTTCTATCGCTTTCTCCGCGATACGCGCCGCGCTGCCGAAGGCGACGATGAGATATTCGGCATCGTCGCACCATTTCGTCTCGTATCTCACCTCGCGTTGCCTGATTTCGGCGTATTTCTCCTGAAGTCGGATATTATGCCGTTCCATCGCCTCGGGGTTGAGGTCGAGCGACGTGATGACGTTCGGCTTGCGGTTGGCGGTCTTGCCAGTCGCAGCCCACGGACACTCAGCGACAATCTCCTCTTCAGTGCGCCGCGGCTTGGGCTTAGGGAGCACGACACGTTCCATCATCTGCCCGATGACACCGTCAGAGAGAATCATCACCGGGTTGCGGTATCTGAAAGCAATTGTGAAAGCGAGATCGACAAAGTCTGCCATCTCTTGCACGGACGACGGCGCAAGAACCACGACGTTATAGTCGCCGTTTCCACCGCCCCGCGTTGCCTGGAAATAGTCGCTCTGCGAGGGCTGTATAGTGCCCAGCCCCGGTCCGCCCCGCTGCACGTTGACGACAACGCCCGGCACCTCAGCCCCAGCCATATACGCCATGCCCTCCTGCATCAGCGCAATGCCCGGGCTTGACGATGTGGTGATGACGCGTTTGCCGGAGCTTGCGCCTCCATAAACCATATTTATAGCCGCCACCTCGCTCTCAGCCTGCAGCACCGTCATGCCTGTGGTCTCCCATGGCTTCATGAGTGCAAGGGTTTCTATAATCTCGCTTTGCGGCGTGATGGGATATCCGAAGAATCCGTCGGCTCCGCATCGTATGCAGGCATGGGCTATCGCCTCGTTGCCTTTCAGCAATTGTATGTCTTGGTTGTCTGACATGATGTTTCGTTTTTATTGTTCTTCGTGACAGCCTTCATTCTTTCGTCCTATAGACCTCGATACACGCGTCGGGGCACACGATGGCACATGACGCGCATCCGATGCAAGAAGCGGCGTTCGGGGTCTCGGCGTAGTGATAGCCGCTCATGTTGACACGCCGTTCAGACAATGCCAGCACATCTTTCGGACACGCCACGACGCACAGCGCGCAGCCTTTGCAGCGTTCGGCGTTTATGACAACAGCTCCTTTGTTCATTGTTTCTTATTGTTGGCTAAGGATTATAATAATCTTTATGGCGAAAAGCCATGATCTGCTCAAGCATCTCGTTGGCAGTGGCGGCGGGGCTGTCGGCATCGAGAGCCGCAGCCTCTAAATAACAGTTCTGCGCACGCATGAGGTCACCTTTCCGGCGCCACTCGTTGCCGGTTTCATACAGCTGTCTGGCATGGTCTTTCATCGTGTCTTGCGTCTGTTTCATATTGCGAAGTTAGCTTGTTTTTCTTTTTTTCTATTCCAAGTTGCCTAAATTTAAACTATATTAAATATGTTTCCAACAAAAATGCGCACACGGCACAGAGTGTGTGCAGTTTTTTTGCCATGGAAAACAAACAGGCTTTTTGGGGTTTTCAACTCCGCACGTCTTTAGAGAATATTCATAAATTCAAGTTTCGTAAGTAAAAAATATGTATATAATGACCAGCCTGGAACCGACGGTCGCTGACCGCAGGGAGGATACTATGAAATTGATGAGCACCGCTGAGTATAGACAATGTGCTTCCTATGAAATTTTCAAAATATATTTAGTTAATAAATTCA
>CALZMB010000251.1 GCA_945788485.1 uncultured bacterium
TGAACGGCGACTTCAACTTCGTCAACAACGTCATCTTCAACTGGTGGAACCGCTCAATCGACGGCGGCGACAACCTTTCTGAATACAACATCATCAACAACTATTTCAAGCCGGGACCCATCACCGGCTTCGACCAGAAGAAGAACGTTGACAAGACAATCGCCGCCTACCGCAAGGCACTGAAGAAGGGCAAGCTCTTCCAATACTACACCTCAGAGGCAGGCAGCGGCAAGGACGGCAAGGCACCAGCCATCTGCTACCGTGTGCTGAAACCGGAGCACGGACGCGACAAAGCGAACAAAGACCTGTGGGGAAAGGCATACGTCAACGGAAACATTGTCGAATACTTCGACGACGTGACAGCAGACAACTGGAACGGAGGCGTACAGCCCGCGGGAGTTGACGGAAACGAAAACATCGCACAGCTGCTGAAGACCGACAAGCCGTTCAGCTATAACCAGCCAGCAAGCGTGATGTCTGCCGCAGAGACCTACGCCTACGTCCTCGACAACGTCGGCGCAACCATCCCATGCCGCGACAACGTTGACGCGACTATCGTAAAAGGCGTGCGAGACGGCATACCCTTCTACGCGAAAGACGCGCGCGTACACGTCTCGCCATATTCGAAGCGCCGCCTGCCCGACGATTCATACAAACTCGGCATCATCACCGACCCGCAGCAGATGGGCGGACTGCCGCAATACACCGGCACGCCGCGCACAGACACCGACAACGACGGAATGCCCGACGACTGGGAGACGGCACACGGACTGAACCCCAACGACCCAGCCGACGCGACAACACTGACACCATCGGGATATATGAATATCGAGCTGTACGTCAACGACCTCGAATATTTCAAATCCCGGAAGCAATAACCTGAAAACACGCAACAGAAACAAGACAACATGCATCGACACATTATTATATATATAGCAACATTTTTCCTTGCCATCACCGACATCAACGCACAGATAGCCGGCGTCAGTTGCTGCGACTGGATGATGCTGAAACGGCAGAAGCTCGGACAGCTGCAGCTTGTGAAAGACATCAACGGCGACGGCGTGGAGATGGACATGGGCCCGCTCGGCAGACGCGTGATGTTCGACAACCGCTTCCGCGACAACGCGGCTGAAGCGGAGAAATTCAGGCGCACGGCAGATTCGCTCGGCGTGAAAGTATCGTCAATCGCCATGTCAGGCTTCTTCGCGCAGTCGCTCATCAACCGCCGCTACGACGAATACACCCTGCCCGACGGCACGAAGGCATGCCATGAACACACAGCAGCAGAGCGTGCGGAGAACTACCGCCGCCTCTTCGCCGACCTTTTCACCACCATGAAAACATTCAACGCAAAGACAGCTTTCCTCCCACTCGGAGGCTCGGGCACAGAATGGCAGAAAGGCGAAGGTGCGGCATACGACACACTATGCGCCCGCCTGCACGACATCGGAGAAGAAGCCCGGAGGCAAGGCGTCACAGTAGGGATACGCACCGCAATGCCCGCAGCATTCTCCCGAAAGATGCTCGACGACATCAACTCCAAAGGCATAAGGATATACTACAACTTCCAGGACGCCTGCGACCGCTTCAAGGCGGGCAAAGCGCCAGAAGCCGCATCGTCAACACAACTCATCTGCGACGAGCTGAAAGCCCTCGGCAAGAAACGCGTCTGCCAGATACACGTCTCAAACACCGACAGCGTCACACTGCGCCACGACCCAGACATCGACATGCCAGCCATACGCGACGCGCTGAAGAAAATCGGCTACCGCGGATGGCTTACCGTCGAACGCTCGCGCAACGCAAAGGACGTGCGCAACGTGAGAGGCAATTTCGGAGACAATGTGGCATATCTGAAAGAGGTGTTCGCGCTGCCCGACAACCGGTGAACGCCTCAGCAGCATGACAAAACCTTACGGAAAACAAGCAAAATACAATAACAACTAAATTTAGTCTATGAAAAAGAAAAGCAAAATCTTTGGATTTATGATTCTTTCTACGGCTCTCCTGTTCACCTCGTGCGCACAGGACGGGTTTGACGAAGAGTCATTCTCTTCTTCCGTGAAGAACACCCAGCTGACTTCACCGAAGAGCGAAGAGATCAGTGTAGGCAAGTCTGCCGACGGCTCGCTGTGGATCATCACATGGCCGCTCGTGAAAGGCGCAGAGGGATTTCTCTGCAACGTGACCAACGTCACCGACCCCGACGCTGTGGTGGAGATGGTGAAAGATTCGCTCATCGACGGATGCACGCTGCAGCTGCCGCGCGCCGACGACAGCAACTATGTGCTCGACATACGCACCATCGCAAACAAACAACTCGGCAACAAAGACGCGGAGACGGTGACAGAACTGAAGTTCTCGTCATTCACGCCGGCATGGGCAGAAATACCGGCTGGCGCAGACATCGCAGAATGGCTGACAGCCAACCCGCTGCCCGAAGAGAGCGCAGAAGAGATATGCATCGACCTCCAGGCAGGAGCGGACTACACGCTCAAAAGCAACGCTGACTTCGGAGCGCAGCGCGTCACTCTCAGATGCACCACGCCGACCAAGCCGGCGAACGTCAAAGTCTCCGGCGAAGCATCATTGGTCATAGACGAAGGCTTCACGCTGAAGAACATCAACATCGACGCGACAGAGGGCACGAACGACCTCATCGTAGGCAACACCAAGCCGAAAGAGGTGAACATAAGCCCGTCGAACAACTATTTCCGCATCGAAAACCCCATCTACATAACCAATGTCAAGATTAAGGGACTGAAGCGCAAGCTCATCTACGACAACAAGGTGAAATACTGCTACAAGACCGTTATCATCGACAACTGTGTCATCGAGACGTGTCCTGAAGAGGCATTACAGCTCATACATATGCCTACAGGCTTCATCAACGACCTCACGATACGCTATTCCACAATATGGAACTCCGGCACGGTCAACCAGAACTACATCGTGCAGTACAGCAACTCAGGACGCTGCGACCGCGCAGGCTACACCAGCAACTCCATCACTGTGAACTATTGCACCTTTTACAACATGGCAAAGACCGGACAGTGGGGCAACTATTCCAGCTTCGCAGGCAGAAAGACATCTTATTTCACAATGTCACACAGCATCTTTGTCGATTGCAGCAGCAACGCCACGCCGCGCCGTTTCACCAGCGGCTCAAACAACAACGCCAACAAGAACTTCGTCAACAACACATGGTTCTACAACGGCGCTGACGAACAACCGGGCGAATCATGGGACCCCACACAGCAGCAAGTGCTCGGCGACCCGATGTTCGCAGACCCTGCCAACGGCGACTTCCACTATTCTGGCGCAGCACAGAAAGCCCTCAGCCTGGGCGACCCGCGCTGGCTGTAACTCACTTCAGGGTGGTTCTATAAATTAGCCTTGACAGATTTCGATTCTATTTTCGAGGTCAA
>CALZMB010000252.1 GCA_945788485.1 uncultured bacterium
ACGGTCTTGCCGTGATACAGGTAGTCGCTGCCCCGGCCAAGGTCAAAATACAGAATGTTTATGGAATAGACCTTTTTAACCTTGTCGTACTTCTGGCCTATCTCTATATGTTCCGTAATGGCCTTTGACACGCCGTAGAGCATCCTCTGAAGGAAATACAGCTGACGCGTGAGCTGCACCTCGACTATCACTATCTCGCCCTTGGAGTTCTTTGCCTTTATGTCAACACGGTTGAACTTGTCGGTCGAGCTCTCCTGGTTACCCTCGCTCTCCAGCAGTTCTACTATCTTCACTTCCTCTCCGGTCAGGACTGTTATCAGACCTTCCAGAACGGCGAAGTTGGCCTTGTCGCGCAACATACGCTTCACGGCCCAGTCAAAACGGATGTATTTGTTGGTCACTTCCATAAGCGCAAGTATTTATAGGTTTATAAGAGGGTTCTTTCCATGAATTTCGGCGTATTCTCTTTCCGACAAAGAAAGTGTATCGATGCTCGCCTTTGATGCTCTCCCATGCCTGTCCGGCATGGGAGAGCATTTTTTTTTGGCATTTTTATTTCACTACGATGTTTATGATTCGTCCGGGAACAACGATGACTTTCACCACCTTCTTGCCTTCTGTGTATCGTGCCGTGCGCTCGTCGGCGAGTGCGGCTTTCTCCGCCTCGTCTTTCGAGATGCCGGCAGGCAGCTGTATGGTGAATCGTGTCTTGCCGCAGAACTGCACCGGCATGGTGACTTCCGTGTCGCGCATCTTCTCCTCGTCCCATGCCGGCCATGTTGCGTCGCATACTGTGCCGCTGTTTCCGAGCCGGTGCCACAGTTCTTCGGCGATGTGTGGAGCGAAGGGTGCGATGAGTGTGACAAGCTGTGCGAGCACCGCCTTGTCCCTGCATTTCGACAACTCGCCCACTGCAATCATGAAAGCGGCGATGGATGTGTTGTACGAGAACTGCTCGATGTCCTGCGTCACTTTCTTTATCAGTTTGTGCAGTGCTTTCTCTTCTGCTGCCGTCGCCTTGCTGTCGTCTGGCAGGTAGTTGCCGTCGCGGTCGTAGAAGAGAGCCCAGAATTTCTTCAAGAAGCGGTGGCAGCCGTCTATGCCGTTGGTGTCCCATGGTTTCGACTGCTCTACGGGGCCGAGGAACATCTCGTAGAGACGCAGGGTGTCGGCACCGTATTTCTCCACTATCATGTCGGGGTTGACGACGTTATACATCGACTTGGACATCTTCTCAACCGCCCATCCGCACTTGTAGCGTCCGTCGCCATTGAGGATGAAGTCTGCCGTGGCATATTCGGGGCTTGAGGCCTTGAAGGCATCGATGTCGAGGAAGTCGTTGCTGACGATGTTTATGTCAACGTGTATCGGTGTCACGTCGTGCTTGTCCTTCTCTTCTATCGTGACGAAGGTGTTGGTGTCCTTGATACGATAGACGAAGTTCGAGCGTCCCTGTATCATGCCCTGGTTGACAAGTTTCTTGAACGGCTCTTCTTTCTTGCTCACGCCGAGGTCGAAGAGGAACTTGTTCCAGAAGCGCGAGTATATGAGGTGTCCCGTGGCGTGCTCCGAGCCTCCGACGTAGAGGTCCACGTCCTGCCAGTAGGCGGCTGCTTTCTCAGATATGAGTGCGTCGCCGTTGTGCGGGTCCATGTATCTGAGGTAGTAAGCCGACGAGCCGGCGAAGCCCGGCATGGTGTTCAGTTCGAGGGGGAAGACAGTGACGTTGTCTATGCGCGACTTGTCTGTTACGGTCTTCGCCGCTTCGTCCCACGCCCATTTCTGTGCGTTGCCGAGTGGCGGTTCTCCTGTCTCTGTTGGCAGGAACTTGTCCACCTGCGGCAGTTCTATGGGCAGACACTCTTCCGGCACGAGTGTCGGTATGCCGTTCTTGTAGTATATCGGGAACGGCTCGCCCCAGTATCTCTGGCGCGAGAAGATGGCGTCGCGCAGGCGGTAGTTCACTTTCACGCGTCCGAGGTTGTGCGATTTCACATACTCTTTTGTCGCCGCGATGGCTTCTTTCACTGTCAAGCCGTTGAGCGAGAAGTCGATATACGGTTTGGCGTCGGTGCGCGGCGAGTTGGTGACGATGCCCTCTTTCGCGTCGTACGATTCTTCTGACACGTCAGCGCCCTCTATGAGCGGTATGACAGGCAGGTTGAAGTGTCGTGCGAAGGCATAGTCGCGGCTGTCGTGCGCCGGCACCGCCATGATGGCTCCCGTGCCGTATCCGGCAAGCACATACTCTGAGATCCATATCGGGTTCTTCTCTCCCGTGAAGGGGTTGATGGCATACGAGCCGGAGAAGACGCCTGTCACCTTATGGTCGATCATACGCTCGCGCTCTGTGCGTCCTTTCACGTATTTGATGTATTTCTCCACCTCGTCGCGCTGGCTGTCTGTGGTTAGCTGCTCGACGAGTTCGCTCTCCGGCGCGAGCACCATGAACGTGACGCCGAACATTGTGTCGGCGCGTGTGGTGAAGATGGTGAATGTCTTGTCCGAATCAGCCACCTTGAACTCCACCTCCGTGCCTTCAGAGCGTCCGATCCAGTTGCGCTGTGTCTCTTTGATAGAGTCGCTCCATTCTATTGTCTCCAGTCCGTCAAGCAGCCTCTGGCTGTATGCCGACACTCTGAGGCACCACTGGCGCATCTTCTTCTGCTCAACGGGGAATCCGCCGCGCACTGACACACCGTCAACGACCTCGTCGTTGGCGAGCACGGTGCCGAGTTGCGGACACCAGTTCACCATTGTCTCTGCGAGGAAAGCGATGCGGTAGTTCATCAGCGTGTCCGACTTCTGCTTCTCGTCCATGTCATTCCATTCGCCGGCAGTGAAGTCGAGGTGCTCGCTCTCAGCCACGTCAAGGTTCGCGGTGCCTTCTTTCTCAAAATGCGCCACGAGCTTCGAGATTGGCTGCGCCTTCTGGCAGGCGTTGCAGAAGAAAGAATCGAACATGCGTTCGAATGCCCACTGTGTCCAGTGGTAGTAGTCCGGGGCGCATGTGCGCACCTCGCGGCTCCAGTCGAACGAGAATCCTATCTTGTCCAGCTGCTCTCTGTAGCGTGCGATGTTGTCTGTCGTAGTCTTCTCGGGGTGCTGTCCGGTCTTTATCGCATACTGCTCGGCAGGCAGTCCGTAGGCGTCGTAGCCCATCGGATTCAGCACGTTGTAGCCCTGCTGACGCTTGTAGCGGGCGTAGATGTCGCTCGCGATATATCCGAGGGGGTGTCCCACATGCAGTCCTGCTCCTGATGGATAAGGGAACATGTTGAGGACATAGAATTTCTTCTTCGTCTCGTCTTCGATGACTTTATAGGTGTTCTGTTTCACCCATTCTTCGTGCCATCTCGTCTCAATTTCTCTGAAATTATATTCCATTTCTGTTGTGTAGATGTTTTGTTTCTATACCTTATTTATATTAT
>CALZMB010000253.1 GCA_945788485.1 uncultured bacterium
GTATGCTGAAGAGTCTGACAGGCGAGACGGGGATGCTCACGTCGGGAATCTCTCCGAAGTATGTCTCGTGAGCCACTGCGGTGAAGTTCGGCGAGCGTCCTGCGGTGCGGTCGATGAGGCGGTGGTTGCCTATCGGGTCGCCGAATCCTTTCACCTGGATGACACCCTCGCTCATTGTAATCTCTGGGTTTGCCCCGGCGTCGTAGTCTGTGGGGATGTCGATGGTGACAGCCTGTGCCGAGGGAGCCGATCCGAAGGTGTATTGTCCGCTGCCGAGAATGAGCGACGAGCCGTTGGGGATGCCGTTGTATGTGACGTATGCCGACATGTTGTATATGCCCGCGAGCTTGTTTGCGGGGTGGCGCAGCCCGCTGTATTGTATCTTCACTTTGTCGCCCGGCTGGAATATCTTGCTGCCGGGGCGTGTGGCGTTCGTTATCTCCCGTTGGCAAGGCTTTGCGGTTATGACCTGGTAGATGTGGTTGCCTTCGCTGTCGGTGAGCCTTATGATGTGACGTCCCTTCTTCAGGCTTACGGTGAACGAGCCGTCGCTGTTCTTTCTTACGAAACCTGTCGATACGAAGCCCTTGTACGAGGCTTTGCCGTTGAAGAGCAGAGGGTATGCCACGGCGACGCGCTCCACGCCTTCGGGCTTGAAGGTGTAGGTGGCGTATGCGCCGAGGTAGTAGATGACGTCGTGTTCCGCGTCGATGTATTTGCCCGCGTTCTTCTTCGCGTCGAGGTTGTATGCCTCGTTGATTGTCATGTTCGGCTGCATCGCGCTCTCGTTGTCATCGACGGTGACGACGAAGACGGCTGTGTTCTCCGGCCAGATGGCGCTCCAGTATTCTCCGCCCATATACGGCGTCTTTTCCGTCTTGCCGTTGGCGTAGTAGTTGAGGCCGATGGCGTCGTATGTCACGGTGACGATGGCAGTGCCTTTCCCCACCGCCTTTATCTTCGACCATGCCGACGTGCTCGTGTCGGCATGGTCGATGCTGATGACGTCTGATGACGGATTGCCGTAAATGTCGGTCACAGTGTAGTGGAAGTCCGGCTCGATGAAATAGTTGTTCGTGGAGTTGTCTGTCAGCTCCCATGTTCGCATGGCGTGCGCGTCAAACTCCTCACCTGCTTTCATCCTCAGGTGTCCGCGTTCGTTGATGTTGATGAAGATGTCACCCGTCTCGTATCCGTTGTTCCAGTTGACATCCTGCTTCACCGTCTTCGGCCCGAACGCCTCATAGCCTGCGTCGTCGAATGTCAAGACAGGACATTTCGCCTTGTCGAGGCTCATGTAGAAATATCCTGCTTGCGTCAGCCCTCCCTCGCGCCATGTGCGGTAGTTGTAGGCTTGCCCTTCGGCGAGGCGGTATGTGATGGTCTTCGTGTCTCCCTCGATGCTCTCAGACACCGGCTCCACTGTCTTGAAGTCAGTGAAGTGGCTGAATTTCATGCCCATGCAGAATGCGGCGTCCTTCGGCAGCGACACGCTGTATGCCCCGCCCATCGGAATCTTTCCGCTGCATGTCACGCCGTAGGTCAGCGTGGCGGATTTGTAGAGTGTCATGTATCCCTCCGCCTCGTGTTCGGCAGAAGGGATAATTTCGGCGTAGTACGAGTTGCCGTTGAGGGCGAGGAACGTCTTGCGGCCGGCTGTCGTGGAGTTGCCGAGCGTGATGTCCTGCCTCTCTCCCTCGCGCGAGTTGACGGTGACGCTCACCGTATAGTCGGTGTCCATCGTCCATCCGCTGTTAGTGGCGTAGATGGTGTTTGTCAGGATTTTGAAGTGCTGGTCGGCTTCATCGGTGATGTTCAGGCGGATGGTGCCGTTAGATGTCGTTCCGTCAGAGGCGTATCCTGTCAGGATATATGTCCCGGGGTCTGCATCGAAGGTGTAGATGTAGCCCGCCGGCTCGCCTGCGTTGACAAGTGTGCCAGAGCCTTCGGCTGCCAGTGTCATGGTTCGCGAGGTGGAGTTCATCTCGACCTTGACAACGGCTCCGGATGCTGTGCCGGCAAGTGCCAGCATGAGCAGTGCAGAAGAGTAGAGTCTTTTCATTTTTTGGATGTTTGTATAAAGGAATATTTATTCAAGATTCGTTAGTAACTAAAGTATGTTTGCAATGACCAGCCTGGAAGGCTGATCAGCTCGTCAATTTGTTTATGAGTTGTTTCGTTGAAAAAATTTCTTTCCGTCTTTGATGACTATCCCGTTGCGTTGCCTGCTGCCGCACGGTTGTCCTGCTATGTTGTATGCGGCGCGGCGGGCAGTGGGCAGTTCCGCCTCGACGCTTCTGACGGCGGTGAAGTGTCCGTCGGGAGGCAGGGCGAGGAAATGCGCGGGATTGATATACACGCCGTATGTCGCCGTGAGCCTGCCCTGCGGCGTCCATTGATAGAGCGTGCCGCCTTCGGCGAACGACGCCGCGTCGGTGGCGTACATATATCCCGTGTATGGATTGACGTATATTCCGTATGGCATCTGCATGCGGCTGATGTCGTCGCGCATCGTGCCGGGCAGGGTCTCTTCCACGCCCTCGGCGCCGTTGCTCTGCATCACGCGTGCGGGGTCGATGGTGATGTAGTTGAAGGCGTAGTCGCCTGTGATGTACGAGTAGCGCGAGCCGATGGCGAGGAATCTGCCGTCCGTCGTGGCGGTGTTGTATGTCGCCGCGTAGTCTATCTTCACGAAGCAATGCTCTTCGCCCCTCAGAGCTGCCTCGCAGTCGAGGATGATGGTGGCAGCCTGCACGTTGTAGTAGTCGCCGGGGGAGTTGATGCAGATATATTTGCCGCATTGCGACATCTTGCCGTACAGGTTTATCTGCCCCGTGTCGATGGTCCTCTTCACTTTCATCGTCTCCGCGTCGATGACGCTCACCGTCGTTTCGTAGTCGTGGTTCTCCTGAAAGGCATATCCCCCGGTGTTCGCCACGAAGAGGTGGCGGTTGTAGTATGCGATGCCCTCCGGCTCGTAGCCCACCTCTACGGCATCCGTCACTTTGAATGTCTCGGTGTCGATTTTCGCCACATAGCCCTTGGTGAACTCACGCATGCCGCCCGTCGTGCCACATTCGTGGCCGTAGGACGAGACATAGACATAGCGTCCGTCGCTTGCCAGCTTGCGGTTGTTTGGCACGTCTTCTGTCGCCGCCACCGCTTTTCCCGCGGGTGTGATGAACTGCACGATGTTCGACCAGTTCACGGCGATGGCGATGAGGTTGTCGCTCACCTGGATGATGTCGTTGGGCGTGTCGCCGAGCTTTGTCCCGTTGATGTCCCGGAACCAGCTGTTGCTGACAATCCTTCCGTTCTCGAAATATGTCACTCTGCCGTTGTCCGCCTGCCAGTTGCCCTCGTTCAGGAGGATTATCTTCTCCTGGGCAGCGGCGTGTTTGCAGACAACGGCGAGTGCGAGC
>CALZMB010000254.1 GCA_945788485.1 uncultured bacterium
AGTCTAAAGCGGAAGCATGACACCAGGGCAAAGCCCCCATAATCTTCAAGGGGTTTTCTCTGTTTTTGTCAATCTATAAATGGAGTTCCGTGAATTCCGTGTGACAATAAATAATCTCCGTGTGATAAATCTATGCGTCAGGTACCTGTCCCTTGACCCATGACCCTTGAGACCTCACAGTTTTCCCAGTTCTCCCCTTATCCCTCTCCCCATCATCTTCCAGAAGAGGGCATAATCAGAGAAAGAGTATTTATGCCCGACGAAAAAGTTGAAGGTGATTGCGGCATACATTCTTAGTAAGAAAGGTATTGCCGCCATGTATCTGACAAAACAGTTCTTCCCGTATCTGTGTCCGAAATACGCTGTGTTACGAATATGGTAAGCCAGCTTCCATTTGTTCCTGATTTTCTCCTCGCGATACGATGAAGCCAACTGGAAGTCATGTTTCTCCATCACTGCATCCCGAACCACCAAGACTCTATATCCAGCCAACACCGCCCTGTACGAATAGTCCGTGTCGTCATACAGAATAAACAGTTCTTTGTTCGGCAGTCCAATCTTCTCCACCACCTCACGGCGAATCAGCGGACCCTCGAACGACATCCCTTCTATTTCCACCCATTCGTCTCGCTCCACCATCTCAGGTGTCAGCATATCATAGTGCAAGCCTATGAACGGAACGCTGAGGTTCAGTTTCCTCAAATCACGGGTGTATGTCCTGCCTGCCATCAGACGGTGCGGGCATACAATCCCGGCTCCAGCCCTCTTTGCGTAAGCGAGAAGCGTCTCAAGACATGATGGGGCAGGGAAGACATCATCATCCATACACCATATCCAGTCTGTATCATATCCCATTGCCTCCTTAATGCCACGATAGAAGCCTCCTGCACCTCCGACGTTCTCTTGTGTTATCAGCACAAACCGTTCATCTTCTCCGTAGTTCTCCTTCAGCCACTCCCATGTGCCGTCCGTCGAGCTGTTGTTCACGATGATGAACCTCTCCACCCTCACCGTCTGTTGCAGAAGCGAGCAGAGCACTCTCCCGAGCAACTGTCGCCTGTTGAATGTCACGACAACCGCCGTGACCCTCACCGTCTTAGAAATTTCTGCTTTACCCATGTCTTTGCAGTTAAAATCCAAACGAGTTTATATTTGTAAATGAACAGCCTTGCCATAAGGCTTTTGTCGTATATTGAATATTTCTTCAGAATGTCAATTGACAATTTCCTGATATATGCAGCCAGTATGTCATCCTTTACCAAAGAAGAGAAGTCACGATGCCTCTGAGACAGGGAGACCTTTTGTCTTGTTTCACAAAGATAAGCCATGTCAGCTTTCAGAACATTCAAGAAAGCCCTTATCGTCAATGCCTCTTTCATCTCCTCTGTGTTACGCCCCATCTCCTCAATCAGCCTTTTCTTGTTATTCATGGCAATTATTAACATCGGAATATATTCCTGCCTGAACAGATTACTCTGGCTATTGCAATAATAAGCGTAGTAATACACTCTATGGGTGTCAGCAACAATACGTTCTGCCTTTCCCAATGCCTCAAGATTGAACACTACATCATCATCAAAAACCAAGCCTGGGACAAGTCTTATGTTCTGTTCTCGTATAAAGTCTCTTCTGTAGAGTTTCGCCCATAGAGTCACAATCATAATACCTTTTCTGTAGTATGAATCACCTCCAAGCTCTACAATCACATCTTTTATCGTGTTGTTCTTTTTCTCGCCCTCAATGATATCGTTCCAAGGGTCAGCATCTATGCTGTTGTTTTTATCAATATATCCAAACACACCAATCTGCGCCTTTTCGCGAGCCGTGACTCGATGCATATACTCCAAGCCGCCGTCAAGCATATAATCATCATGGTCCACAAAAGCGATATACTCACCTCTTGCCCTTTCGATGCCAATGTTGCGCGCGACCGACACACCCTCATTCTCTTTTGTTATGACAACGACGCGCTTGTCCTCCTGCTCCAGCCTTTCAAGGCGTTCTGCAATCCACTCGTCCGTAGATCCGTCGTTCACGAAGATGAATTCAAGCCCCAAATCCCCTGTCTGTGACAAGAGGCTCCCGATACATTTCTCAAACATATCGTGAGGAGGATTATAAACAGGTATTATAACTGAAATGTCAATATACATATACGTTTTAGTTTTTATTAGGGTCAGGGGACAGGTTCCTGACCTTGCTTTGCGAAGCCTTCTCATCTGTTCTTTAAGATGGTTCACCGGCCAGTATCCTGCACCTTCTCTAATAAAGTCTTTTTGTCATGTTATATGTCACTGCTCACCGACTAAGTAATCTCTGCTTTACCCATGTCTTTGCGGTGAGAATCCAAACAAGTTTATATTTATAAATAAACAGCCTTGCCATAAGGCTTTTGCTGTCTATTGAATATTTCTTCAGAATGTCAAATGACAGCTTTCCGATTAATGCCGCCATTACATCGTCCTTTATCAAAAAAGAGAAATCACGATGCCTCTGAGACAGGGAGACCTTTTGTCTTGTTTCACAAAGATAAGCCATGTCAGCCTTCAGAATATTCAAGAAAGCCCTTACAGACAACGCCTCGTTCATCTCATCAGTGTTGCGCCCCATCTCCTCAATCAGCCTTTTCTTGTTCTTCATGGCAATTATTAACATCGGAATATATTCCTGTCTGAACAGATTACTCAGACTATTGCCATTAAAAGCGTAGTAATATACTCTATGATTGTCTGCCGCAATTCGTTCCGCCTTTCCCAATGCCTCAAGACAGAACACCCCATCTTCATCAAAAGCCAAGCCCGGGACAAATCTAATATGCTGTTCTTGTATAAAGTCTTTTCTGTAGAGCTTCGCCCATGGAGCCACAATCAAAAAACCTTTTTTAAAGAAGTATGAAACTACCTCATACACTATAACTGCTTCTTTAATCATCTCATTCTTTCTCTTGCCATCAATGATGTCATTCCAAGGCTCTGTGGCTATGATATGCTTTTCATCAAAATACCCAAACACGCCAATCTGCGCCTTCGCGCGAGCCGTGACACGATACATATACTCTAAGCCGCCGTCAAGCATATAGTCGTCGCTATCCATAAAAGCGATATACTCACCTCTTGCCTTTTCGATGCCTACATTCCGTGCCACCGATACACCTTCATTCTCTTTCGTCATGACAACAACGCGCTTGTCCTCCTGCTCCAGCCTTTCAAGGCGTTCTGCAATCCACCCGTCCCTCGATCCGTCGTTCACGAAGATGAATTCAACCCCCAACTCCCCTGTCTGTGACAAGAGACTCACGATACATTTCTCAAACATATCGTGAGGAGGATTATAAACAGGTATTATTACTGAAATGTCAATATACATACCTAAAATCCGCAACTATCATCCAATACACGATTAAGGGTAGATTTATGAG
>CALZMB010000255.1 GCA_945788485.1 uncultured bacterium
CGGCATGATAGTCGAGATTGGCGGGCTGCGGGCTTGCTGCCTGCGTGCGCGGGTTAGGACGGTCGAAGATGAGGGCGTTGACAGCCACGGCGCAGTTCTTGTAGGTCTCTCCGTCCTTTGGCTCGGTGACGTACTGCACCACGACAGGCTTGCCCTCAGCCGCGGTGAACTTCACGTATGACATCCCGGCTGTCTCCTGCGACTGTGCCCTGATGGTCTGCGGCACGCCTGAGGCGAGCGTGGTGCCGTCAACGATGACTTTCACGGTCGGATAGCCGGGCGACACAGTGCCGTCGGTGTTGTTGTGGAAGGCGGTGAGTGTGTGTTCGCCCGGCGTCAGTCCGCTGAAGGTGAACTGCAGTCCCATAGGCTTGTCGGAGGCCCAGGAGTAGTTGTTGTCGTCGTTGAGGATGATGGAGTAGATGGCGTCGCTGACGAGTTTCGAGTAGCGTGTGACGCCGTCTTTCCACCAGTTGCAGAAGACGGCGTTGCCGATGAGTTCCTTCACGCTCTCGACCTTCACGGTCACGGTGTTGCCGTTGTCGTCGGTGAAGGTGTTTTCGCTCGTCACGGAGCGTCCCACCGCCCAGTTGGCAAAGCCGTCTTCGAGGCTCTGCGATTCTTTATTCAGGAGGTTGAAATCGATGCGTTGCGCTTCTGCTGAGATAGTGCATGCTGCCAGAAGCGTGATAAGTGTTGTTTTTTTCATAGATAAATTTAGGTGGGTAGTTGCATGTTGTTTCGGAAAGCAGGAGTGTCCTACGCATCGAAGAACTCCTTGCCGTTTGCGTCTGCCGGGCGTGCCACGCCGGGATATTCGCAGCAGAAATCGTCGGTGAGGCGTTTCATGTATCGCCGTGCCTCCCATTTCGCCATGGGCAGGTCGTGCAGCAGACAGTTGCCGCAGGTGGCAGGCGTGGTTCCCGGCACCTCGTCGCTGTATTCCGCGACGTATGCGAAAGCCTTCAGCATCAAGTCGCGCACCTCCAGGCAGCTGTATTCGCCCTTCATGATGAGATAGTTGCCCGTCAGGCAGCCCATAGGGCCCCAATAGACGATACGGTCTTTCCACTCCGCGTCGTTGCGCAAGAATGTGGCGACGAGGTGTTCGATGGTGTGTATGGCGGCGGGGGCGAGTGCCGGCTCCTGGTTTGGGGCGGTCATGCGGATGTCGTAGGTGGTGATGACGCTGTCGCCCGCGGTGTCCTGCCGCGAGATGTATATGCCGGGTTTCAGGGACGTATGGTCCACGGCAAAGCTTGGAATGAGTTTCATGTGTTGTAGTTTGAGTTGGATGATGTCGTTACAGCTCGTTGTATGGCTGCGTGAAAGTGTTCGCCCTTGCGAGGTCGCCCGTATGCGCCCCGAGTTTCAGCCATTTGCTGCGCTGCGCCGACGTTCCGTGGTTGAAGGTCTCAGGCACGGTGTAGCCTCTCGCCTTCTTCTGCAAGTAGTCGTCGCCGATTTTCTGCGCGGCATTGAGGCCTTCTTCTATGTCTCCGTCCTCAAGGCTTCCGAACATCTTGTTGTCGTGGTATGCCCACACTCCGGCGTAGAAGTCGGCTTGCAGCTCAAGCCTCACGCTGAGCTGGTTGCGCTCCGTCTCTCCCACGCTCTCCATCTGCGAGTGTATGCGGTCGAGGTCTCCCAGGAGATACTGCACATGATGCCCCACCTCGTGGGCTATGACGTATGCGTAGGCGAAGTCTCCGTCCGCCCCGATGTTACGTTTCATGCCGGTGAAGAACGACAGGTCGAGATACACCGTCTGGTCGGCAGAGCAATAGAATGGCCCCGTGCTCGATGTGGCGTTGCCGCAGCCCGAGCGCACGGCGTCGGTGAAGATGACGAGTTTCGGCGCGACATACGTCTTGCCCTGTTGTCTGAAAATCTCCGTCCACACATCTTCCGTACCCGCCAGTATCTGTCCGGCGAAGTTATACAGCTCCTGCTCTTCGGCTGTAGCCTTGTATTCTGTGCGCTGCTGTTGTCCGTCCGTCACTCCCAGCATCTGCGTCAGGGCTTCCGGCCCTTGTGTCACAAGAGCGACGATGATGACTGCCGCCACAACCAGCAGGCGTTTCCGCCCGCCGCCCAGCAGTCCGAGAAGTCCGAGCAGACCCATACCGCTGCCTCCGCCGGGCATTCCCTCGCCACGTCGGTCGTTGATATTGTCGCTCATGCGGCGTCCGTTAAGTTTCATAGTGTGTATGTTTCAAGGTGGGTTCTATAAATGCGCTTTGTCAGATTTTGAGATTGTTTTTGAGGGCAAATTGAAAGTCGGAGAGGGAGCGTAGCGGGCTACGTGACCGATACGACTTGCAATTTGAACCAAAAAGAATCCAAAAGATGGCAAAACGTTAACCCTTAAATACTCATTTATTTGACGGTGGGCATTTATAGAACCCTCCTTCAATTATTTTCCGAAAATATTCCTGCCATAGACAAACCTGTTGACGGCATCGCTTGCGTGCAGCATCCTGCCTGCCGCGATGCAGAGGTATGTCACGGCGAGAGCCAAGGCGGCTGCCGTCAGTGCGGCGAGAAATGCGTTGTCGCTGTTGCCCATCCATCTGCCTGCCGACTGGAGATTGATGTTCGCGACGAGGAAATAGTGCAGCACATAGATGTCGAGCGTGTTTCTGCCGATATGTTCCAGTTGCCGCTCCACACGCGATGTCTCGTCCTTGCGCCTGAGAAAGAGATAGACGACGGCAAGCAGCGCGCACAGCGGCAGCAGGATATGCTTTATGACAGACTGCAGGGCATGTATCGGGGCGGCATACACGAATAGGCAGACGAAGCCCGCCATGCCGAGCGTCAGCAGCCAGTTGCGCTCTTCGAGCTTCTGAAGCAGCCCGTATTTCGTCGTGAAGGCGCCGAGGATGAAGAACGGATAGAAAAGTGCGCAGTTCAAAAGGCAGAGCGGGTCGATGCTCTGTGCCGTGAATTTCCAGCCTGCCAGGAACACCGCCCATGTCACCGCGGCGAGTATTATGTCCAGAATGGCGGAGCCGCGCCTGTTCAGCCGGAACACCTGCATCGAGAGATAGAACACCGCCAGCGTCATGAGATACCAGTAGCCGTTCTTTAACGGAGCATTCAGAAACGACACTATGACCTCAAAGAAGTCTGCAACGCCTGTCACCGGACAGAATGTCATGGAGAACAAGCCCCCGAACACCAGCATCGGCAGCAGCAGCGCCAATGTCTTAGAGAGCAGTTTCTTCACGCCCCAACTGGGGGAGGTGATTCCGCTTGCCGCCACTAAGCCGGACAAGAACATGAACAGCGGCATGCGGAAAGCGCACATCACCTTCGCCGCGACGCTCTCGCTCTGTTCCATAGAGAACGTGAATATATGCCCCATGACGACAAGCAGGATTGTCATGCCTTTCATGCGGTCGAT
>CALZMB010000256.1 GCA_945788485.1 uncultured bacterium
GCGAAAAAGTAGTCAGAGTAAATCAGAACAGTTCCATTTTGGGTACATCAAACTGTACACCTTAGTAAATTTATGCTTTCTATAGAAGACATATATTCCTGCTTACAATGCGGGGCAGCATGCTTCGCCTATTCCAGTTCGGCGAGATGTCGTTCAATCGGTATGCCGCGGAACTTGTCCTGGCTGTCCTTGTTGATGTCGATGAGGCGTCTGACGCTGCGCATCGCCCTTGCGGTGCTGTCGATGAGCGGCACGTCTTTCAGCAGATGGCCTATGACGATGGCGGAGAAGATGTCGCCCGTGCCGGGGATGCGCGTCGGTATCTCGTCGTAGGTGAGGATGAAGACGGTGTCGGAGGTGATGGCGGAGGCTTTCGTGGCATCGAAGCCTATCACACTCATCTGTCCGTCGATGGGTATGCTGGTGATGATTACGGATTCCGAACCGATGGCGTGCAGCTTATCAACGAGTTCAACTGCCTCTGTCATCGTGACACCCTGCGCGTTGTATGCCGTGCCGGTGATGTAGCACGCCTCCGTGTAGTTGGGAAAACAGAGATGCGCCACAGAGAGCATACGGCGCATGGCAGACACCGTGGCGGAGGTGATGCCGTTATAGAGCGAGCCTTCATCGCCCATGATGGGATCGACGTAGATATGTGTGCCGAGGGCGGCCTGCTCGCGGCAGTGGGCGGCGACAATCTCTGCCTGACGCTCGGATGCCATGAAGCCTGTCGCGATGGCGTCGCTGTGGAAGCCCAGCTCTTTCCACACGCGGAACGACTGCTGTATGTAGTCTGTCGTTTCGAGGATGGCGAACTTCCCGTATTCGAGGTTGTTAGAGATGATTGCAGTGGGTAGGGTGGTGGTCGGTATGCCCATATACGACAGTATGGGCAGCATCGCCGTTGTCGCAACGGTGCTGTAGCCGCACAGGTCGTTGATGATCATTATTTGCTTCATAGGTGTATTGGGAAGTGAGGGAGGGGTGTATGAGTAGTATGTTTGTATTGGACGCATTGATTGTGGGGAGGACGTGAGCAGCCTGGAGGGCTGTAGTGAGCGAAGCTATGACCTGTCTGGGGCTGTACTGAGCGTATCGGTGAGCAGCCTGGAGGACTGTAGTGAGCGAATGTATGACCAGCCTGGAGGGCTGTACTAAGCAAAGCGGTCGTAACCCGGGACAAAGTCCCGGGTCCCCACTGGCGGGAAAACTGTCTGGAAGACAGTACCTTGTCTGTCCACCCCTGTTGCAAGGTACTGCCTTCCAGGCAGCTGTATTGCCCTTACGAGACCCGGGACGAAGTCCCGGGTTACGACCGCTTTGCTTAGTACAGCCATTGCCTCCCTGCGGTCAGCGACCGTTGGTTCCAGGCTGGTCATGCTCATTTCATCCTTTATTCTTACATTTTTGTTTGCCCTGCGTGTCTGCGCTATGCCCTACACGAGATCGACATGCTCGACCTCGACATTGCTGTTGAGGAAAATCTGCGCACATTCCTTGAACCTTTCGGGGTTCTCTGTTGTCATGAAGCGCACTGTGCCGTGTTTCGTGCAGCGGCTGTCCATGTCGGGATGCCGTCTGAAATAGTCTTTCAGACTGTTCACCACTATCTCTCCCTGCGTCACGATGCGTGTCCCGTCCGGCACCGCCTGGCGGATGGAGTGCATGAGCAGAGGATAGTGTGTGCATCCGAGGATGAGCGTGTCGATGTCGGGATCGTTACGGAAGAGTTGCGTGATGCGTTTCCTGACGAAATAGTCTGCGCCGTCGGTGTCCGCCTCTCCTGCCTCTACGATAGCCGCCCATAGCGGGCACGCTTGTCCTGTGACGGTGATGTCTGGGAAGAATTTCGCTATCTCCAGCTCGTAGCTTCTTGAGTTTACCGTGCCTTCTGTCGCGACATATCCGACGTGTCTCGACTTTGTGATGCCGCCAATCTGCTCAACCGTGGGACGTATCACGCCCAAGACGCGGCGTGTGGGGTCGTAGAGCGGCAGGTCGTGCTGCTGAATGGTGCGCAACGCCTTTGCCGATGCCGTGTTGCAGCCGAGGATGACGAGGTGGCAGCCGAGGTCGAAGAGTTTCAGCACTGCCTGGCGCGTGAACTCATATACCACGTCGAAAGAGCGTGAGCCGTAGGGAGCGCGCGCGTTGTCGCCGAGGTACAGGTAGTCGTAGCCGGGCAGTCCGGAGCGCAAGCCCTGCAACACTGTCAGGCCGCCATAGCCGGAATCGAATATTCCTATGGGACTTGTCATGATAAAGGTTGTCTGATGTCGTTACTTCGCGAGAGCGGTCTGCACAAGAGCGTTGATGTCTTCGCTGATGACCGACGAGATGAACGGCACTGCGTTGTTGTCGGTGTTGAGGATGATGTCGTATCCTTGTTCTGCCGCGATGAGGCGCACGGTGTTGTTCACACGCTGCTGTATGGGCGCGATGGCGTCTTTCTCTGCCTGCCGGAGCAGACGTTGAGCCTCTTCGCGGAAGCGTATGTTGCCTTCCATGAACTGCTGCAGCTCTGTCTGACGCTTGCGGCGGATGGAGGGGGCGAGCGAGGTGACGTTCTCAAGAAAATCTTCGTATTTCGTGTTGAAATCGTTCTCGGCGCGCTTCATCTCTTTCTCGTATTGCTCGCGCAGACGCTGCAGGTCATCTTGCGCCGTCTGATACTCTGGCGCCGCTTTCAGCGCCGCCTCGTTGCTGAAATATGCTATCTTCACTTGTGCTGAGGCAGTGGTGTGCGAGCAGAGAGCCATCACGGCGATGATAGCCGCGGCGAGCGCTGTGCGTAGGTGTGTCTTGCTTTGCATGCTGTGTGTCGTTTCGGTGTTTTTTGATGTTTGATGTGCCGTGGGGCGGGGTGCCGTACCGCCCCTGTGTATGACAACGGGGACACCAGCACGGCATTGATGCAGCACTGATGTCCCCGTTGTAAATGTATGTATATGTCTGTCGCGGAGCCGGCGTGAGCCGCTTGGCATCCGCGTTGCCTCTCTCCTGCGTCGGCAAGAGCGGCTGCGATTATTTCATCTTGTTGAGTTCAGCCTTCACCTCTGCGGAAACATCCTTGCTAAGTGTCTCGCTGATGTACGGTATTCCGGCTGTGATGTCCATGATATAGACATAGTTTCCTGCCTTGCCGACAGCCTTTATGGCGTTCTGTATCTTTGTCTGGATAGGCATCATCTTCTCCTGCATGGATTTCTGAATCTTCTGCTGGTTGTCCTGATAAGCCTGCTGAATCTTCTGATACATCTCCTGCAGCGACTGTTCGGTCTGCTGCTGTGTCGTGGCGTTCATTGTCGCCTTCTCTTTCTCGTATTTCTCAGCCTTTGTCTGCAACTCTTTCTGCATCTCCTGCAGCTCGTTCTCGTACTGCTTCTGCTC
>CALZMB010000257.1 GCA_945788485.1 uncultured bacterium
TCGTCAACTTGTCAACTAAAAAATCAATAACTTATCTTGCATCCGAGGAAGAGGGTGCGGGGCTGTGCGGGTCCGTAGAAATATCCGGAATCACGATATTCGCCCTGGTCGAGGTCGCTCTGGAAGGCGTTGAAGATGTTCTGCACGCCGCAGTTGAGTTGCAGGCTGAGGCGGTGGGGCAAAGTGAAGGTGTAGGCAGCCTTTGCCGAGAGGTCGAGAAAATCGGGCGTGTGGCGCATCTCGTCCTGCTCGCCGTAGTGCGGGACATACATCCTGCCCGTATAGATGCCAGAGAGGGAGATGTCGAGGCGGCGCGCGGGTTTGATGTTCATCGTGAGATAGCCATAGATGTCCGGCGTGCGCGGCATGTTCTTCACCGGCGCGACAGAGGGGTCGTCGCTCCATGCCGTAGGGTTCTTGTAACGGCTGCGCTGGAGCGTGACACCCGCAAGGAGCGAGAAATTGTCGCCGTGCGCCGCCTTCGCGTCGATGTTGAATCCATAGACAGAGGCGCCGTCGCCGTTGCGGCGCTCCTGTATGGTGTTGCCCGCAGCGTCTGTGCCGATGGTCTGGAGATAGAAGACATCGGAGAGCGAGGTGAAGAACGCCTCGCCGAGGATGTTGAAGAGGAAATGATGGTGGCGGAACGTCCAGTCGATGGATGCGCTGAAGCTGTTCGAGTGCTCCGGCTTCAGCCCGTCGGCAAGCGTGATGAGCATCGCCTCGCCGCCCACGGCGGTGACATGCAGGTCTTCGTCGTATGCCTGCGGGGCGCGGAAGCCGGTTGACCAGGTGAGGCGCGCCTGTATGTCGGACGACGGTTTCCACATCATGTTCACCCTCGGACTGACAATGGGGTTGTCGATGAGGTTGTGGCTGTCGAGACGCAGCCCGGCAAGAAGCGTCACCTTGCTGACGCTCCACTCGCCCTGGCCATAGACGCTGGCGATGCTGACATCCTGCCGGAGGTCGCGGCTGTAGCCCGTCATGATGTCGTGAAGGTTGTTGTATTGATATTCCACACCGGCAGTCAGCGTGGCGGGAGCGAAGAGGAGACGTGAGAAACGGCCCGTGTAGGTGGCGCCGCCGACGTATGTGAGGTCTTTCGTCTTGCCGTAGGCGTCGGGGTCGCGCTGCGCGCCGTAGTAGCTGTTGCGGTCGATGTGCTGCACCGACGAGAAGACGGAGACTTTCTGCGCCCACTCGCGCCATGCGACGTCGTAGGTCACGCCGCCGCTGTTGATGATATGGCGCGTCTGCTCGGTGATGTCGGTGAGATGCGGCTCAAGGTCGAACTTGTTGCCGCCGCGGCGGAACTCGTTGGTGGTGTGATACTCCAGACCGAGGCGAGAGAAACGCGACGGGCGGTAATAGCCGTTCAGGCCGAAGGTGTGGCAGGAGAGCTTGCCGAGTTCAGAGAAGCCGTCGCCGTCGTGGTCATACGGCTGGCGCGTGCGGTAGGTCTGGTAGAGCGCCAAGCCGCAGGCGTTGTCCTCGCCTGCGAGCGACACGTTAGCGCTCATGTTATCTTCAAACGACGAGCCGCCGATGAGAGAGAGGGTGTTGTCTATCTGGAAAGTGTTGCGCGTGGGGTCTTTCGTGATGACATTGATGGTGCCGCCCACGGCGTTGGCGCCGAAGAGCGCCGAGCCGCCGCCGCGCACCACCTCTATCCTCTCGACCATGGCAGCCGGAATCTGTTCAAGGGCATAGACGCCGGCAAGAGAGCTGACAACAGGACGGCTGTTGATGAGAAGCTGGGTGTAAGGACCCTCCAGGCCATTGATGCGGACCTGCGGGAAACCGCAGTTCTGGCAGTTGTTCTCGACTCTGAGGCCCGACTGGAAAGAGAGCGTCTTGGCAAGGTCGGGAGCATTCAGCTGGTCGAGCAAAGCAGCGTTAAGGATATTCACCACAACGGGCGCATCCTTCCGCTTTGTCACACTCTTGTTCGCTGAGACCACCACCTCGTCGAGATTCACCGTCTTCACCGGCTCTACATCGTTGTCCTGATACGCTACTCTCGCTGAATACATGTTTGCCGCGCAGCACAGCAAAACTGCCGCAAGGGCTGAAATGATTCTCTTTCTGTGAATTATCATAATTTCCATTTGCAGATGATTTTGAATTTGGACTGCAAAATTATGACAATTCCGTCTCATGTGCAATACCCAAATATTATGTTTTCAGCACGCGGAAACAACACCTGATACCTACTATTTGTGAACGGCATACCAAAAAACAATGAGAAGAAAAAACACGCGCCCATACCATATCACAACAATTAGGGATTGCAGGAATGAAAGAAAATCCGTAACTTTGCACGCGAGAAAGTCAACCCGACAACTTGTCAACAAAAAAAATGAAACACATAAAACTATACGAGGCTGATGACAAGATGATCGACCTCATCAGCGACAACTACAGCATGCTGCAAGGACTGGGAGCCTTCGGCATACGCCTCGGCTTCGGCGACAAGACTGTGGCTGAGGTGTGCGACGAGCAGAAGGTGGACAGCTACACCTTCCTCGCCGTCGTCAATCTCATCATCAACGGCTATACGCCGAAAGAAACAGACGAGAGAATATGCGTGAAGACGCTGCTGGGCTATCTGCGCACTTCGCACCGCTTCTTCATCGACTATCAACTGCCGGAAATACGCGAGCGGCTGCACAACTCTTTAGACCGAGGCGACAAGCTCTCTGACATGATACTGCAACTCTTCGACGACTACGCGCACGACATACAGCGACACATGAAATACGAAGAGAAAACACTCTTCCCGTACGTCGAGAACCTGTTGCAGGGCGAGGAGACAAAGAAATACAACGTGGACACTTTCTCGAAACATCACAGCGACATCTCAGGCAAGTTTCATGAACTCAGAGGCATCATCATCAAATACCTGCCGCACGACAGCCTGTCGAACAACAAGCTCACAGCCACCCTCTACAGCATATACAACAACGAAGAGTGGCTCTCAAACCACAGCAGCATCGAAGACCGCCTCTTCGTGCCTGCCATCCGCATCTTAGAGAAACGCATAAAGACTGACGGCATCTCGTCGCGCCTGTCAGACATGATAAAAAGCGTAGAGGGGATTGACAGCGTCTCTGAACGCGAGAAAGACATCATCATCTGCTTGGTGCAGGGCATGTCGAACAAGGAGATTGCCAACCACCTCTACATCTCTGTCAACACCGTCATCACACACCGCCGCAACATCGCACGCAAGCTGCAGATACACTCCGTCGCCGGCCTCACCATCTACGCCATCGCAAACAACCTGATAAAGATGTGAGCCGGAGAGGGATTTGCCAAGAGGCATCTCTCACCAAAACATTCACTGTCGATAGGCAACGCATAA
>CALZMB010000258.1 GCA_945788485.1 uncultured bacterium
CTATTTCTCGCATGGCTTTCTCTTTTTGTTTACAGTGCAAAAGTATAATTTTTTTTTGAGAGCGGCAAGATAAATGTCATATATTTTTTTTCGGGGCCTGTGTTTGTCATCCCATATCCACAATGCGGATGCGCATGAACGAAAGAAAGGGGCGGTTTCCTGATGGAATCCGCCCCTTTTGCAGTCAGACTGCTTGCGCAGTCGTCAGTATGTTGTTGCTTGCGCAACGGTTGTCCGAATTATTCTACGATGCTGATGCCACGGTTGTTGAATGTGGTGTTGAGGATGCCGATGTATGTGCGCATCTGATGACGGTCGAGAACGGCAGAGAGGTTCTTGAGGTCGTGCTTCACTGCCTCTTGTGTCAGTCTGACGCGGTCGGCGCGGTCGGCTGTCGCGGCGTTGAGCATCTCTGTGCAGAATGTGGCGTGGATATCTTTCACTGCCTCCATCTGGTCGTTGGAGAGTGAGAGTGCTCTCGCGAGGCTGTTCATGTTCACGTCCATGACGTAAGCGTTTGTAGCGTTCATGTTCTCGTTCTCAGCTGATGCCATTGTGAAGGTCAGCATTGCTACTACGGTTAAAACAATCTTTTTCATAATTTTTTCCTTTCTTTTAATTAATAATTTGTTATCCTGTGCCCTGTCTTTGTGTTTTGCTTGCAGGGCTGTTACCTGAAAAAATATTTATATGCAGTCTTCACAGACTTTTCCTTGTGTCTCTGATTTACAAGTGCTTCTTCGCACTTGTAAATAGGGTTTGTCATTTTTTTGCGGAGCGTAGCGTCGCATAGAAATGGTGCCCGTTTCTGATTTACAAGTGCTTCTTCGCACTTGTAAATAGGGTTTGTCATTTTTTTG
Source organism: uncultured bacterium (assembly GCA_945788485.1). Taxonomy (GTDB): domain Bacteria; phylum Bacteroidota; class Bacteroidia; order Bacteroidales; family Bacteroidaceae; genus Prevotella. The sequence continues at coordinate 861 of CALZMB010000258.1, forward strand.
CGGAGCGTAGCGTCGCATAGAAATGGTGCCCGTCTCTGATTTACAAGTGCAAAGTTACGGTGTTTTGTTTTTCTGTGCAAGAGAAAATCCCCATTCTTTGCAAGTGGAGAGCCTTTTATTGATTTAAACGAACGAAATCCGGCATTGCTGTTGAGCGATGTCAAGCCGATGTTGGCAAAGGAGTTGTGTTGTGTGACGATGTGTAGCGTATGTGTTGTTGTTAGTAATTAAATTGTAATTATTTCCGTTGATTTCGTTAAAGAATGTAATAATCCCTGCTTCCGCCTGTCTGACAAAAAAAGGCGGATCTGTTGTGATCCGCCTTGATTTTAAGGTGTTGTTCAGTATGCCATTTCGTGTACTCCTGCCACTGCTCGCCCTGACGGGTCGTTCATGTTTTTCCATGCCTCGTCCCATTCGAGAGCCTTTGCTGTCGAGCAGGCTACGGAAGCCTCATGAGGCACGGCGCGTGCCGCGCTCTCTGACGGGAAATGCTCTTCGAAGATGGAGCGGTAGTAGTACTCTTCTTTGCAGAGCGGTGTGTTGATGGGGAACCGCTCGGCTGCGTGAGCCATCTGCTCGTCGGTCACGGCGGCTGACGTGATTTCTTTTAGCGTGTCAATCCACGAATATCCCACGCCGTCAGAGAACTGCTCTTTCTGTCTCCATGCCACACTCTCTGGCAGCATATCGGCGAAAGCGTCGCGCACAACCTTTTTCTCTATCGTCGTCCCGCTGCACATCTTGTGCTCAGGGTTGATTGCCATGGCGGTGTCGAGGAATTCTTTGTCGAGGAAGGGCACGCGTCCTTCAACGCCCCACGCGGCAAGAGACTTGTTCGCCCGCAGGCAGTCGTAGAGATGCAGCTTGCCGAGCTTGCGCACTGTCTCTTCGTGGAACTCCTTCGCGTCGGGCGCTTTGTGGAAATAGAGGTATCCGCCGAACACCTCGTCAGCTCCTTCGCCCGAGAGCACCATCTTTATGCCCATCGACTTTATGACGCGCGCGAGGAGATACATCGGTGTCGAGGCGCGTACGGTCGTCACGTCGTAGGTCTCGATGAAATAGATGACATCGCGGATGGCGTCGAGCCCTTCTTGTATGGTGTAGTTTATCTCATGGTGTACGGTGCCTATATAGTCAGCCACGAGACGTGCCTTTGCGAGGTCTGGCGCGCCTTTCAGTCCGACGGCGAACGAGTGGAGCCTCGGCCACCATGCCTTCTCGTTGCCTTCCGCCTCTATGCGGTGGGCTGAGAATTTCTTCGCTATGGCAGAGGTGACAGAAGAATCGAGGCCGCCTGAGAGCAGCACGCCGTAGGGCACGTCGCACATCAGCTGCCGTTTCACCGCCGCCTCCATGGCATCGTGTATCGCATCAACGCTCTGGCGGTATGTGAGGCTTGCCGTCTCGCCAATCTCTCCGCTGCATTCTGCCGGCATCTTCTCCATCCATTCGCGCGTGTACCATTTCTCCAGTTTCTTATGTTTCGAGGTGCAGAAATGTCCGGGGAGGAAAGGCTGATAGGTGTCGCAGAAGCCTTCGAGGGCTTTCAGCTCAGAGCCGACGTAGGTCTTCCCGTCGCTGTCGGTGCCGATATATAGAGGTATGACGCCGATGGGGTCTCTGCCGATGAGATAGGTGTCTTCTTCTTCGTCGTAGAGGCAGAAGGCGAAGATGCCGTTGAGCTTCTCGAAAATCCATGTAGGGTCGTCGGTGCCCATGCGTTTCCAGTCTCTGTACAGGGCGAGAATGACCTCGCAGTCAGAGCCGGTCTGGAACTCATATCTCCCCTCGTACCATTTGCGAATCTCGCGATGGTTATATATCTCGCCGTTGACGGCGAGCACCATCTTCTTGTCTGGAGAGAAGAGAGGTTGCTGCCCGGATTCGGGATCGACGATTGACAGACGCTCGTGGGCAAGGATGGCAGAGCCGCCGACATAGATGCCGCTCCAGTCCGGTCCGCGGTGGCGTATCTTCTGGCTCATCTTCAGAGCCTTCTTACGCAGTTCGGAGGTTTGCTCCGAGATGTTGAGAATACATGCTATTCCACACATATCGCTATTGGTTGTTTATTTATGAATGGTTTGTAAATATATGTCGTGTCTTAAGGTTAATGCCTATTTCAGTTGACGAGTAAACAAGTTGACGAGTTGACGAGTTGTATGTACTGTCTTCTCACAACTCATCACTCAAAAACTATCAACTTGTCAACTCGTCAACTTGTTTACTTGTCAACCAAGAGAGTCAACTTGTCAACTAAGAGAATCAGTTGTAGCAAGCCTCGCCGTGTTCGTAGATGTCAAGGCCTTCTTCTTCGATGCGCTTGTCGCAGCGTATGCCGTGAGTGTGCTTGATGATAGAGAAGAGGACGAATGCGACCACGAAGCAGAAAGCAGCCACTGAGACAGCTCCGATGAGCTGTACGCCGACGCTCACTTCCGAGCCGTTGACCGCCGGGTTGCAGAAGATGCCGGTGAGGACGGTGCCTAACAGA
>CALZMB010000259.1 GCA_945788485.1 uncultured bacterium
GTCCTCAAAAACAATCTCAAAATCTGACAAAGCGCATTTATAGAACCCACCTTTACAGCGAGCGTATTTCATTACGGCCGTATATAGCAAAGGGCATATCAGATTTTTTGGTCTGATATGCCCTTTTTGCATTCTATAGAATCATATTATGCGACAAGAAGTCGTTAGCTTTGAAAAATTACACATTTTAAGAAAACTATACACTCTCTAACTAAAATACAAGCGATATTCGCAAAGGAGACGGAGAACGGACGATTTTACGGCAGAGATTTGACGGTTTATGCAAGATGCTGTGCGTCAGCGGATTATAAGAACGACAGTCTGAATGTGTGTCGTCGGGATGTAAAAAAATGGTGGTTTGGGACGTAAAACAGTATGTTTTGGGTCGCAAAGTAATACTTCTTGGAGGGTAAACAAGTACTTCTTGGAGGGTCAACAAGACTATTTGGCGTTGCTAAACAATACGTTTTGGGTGAGAAAAAGGGAGAAAAAGGGACGGAAGAGAGTTTTGTTGACGTTTCAGCAATAGAAAATGAATGAAAACTCGGTGATTTTTTGAGCCGCGGAATGTGTTAAGCGAGGTTAAACAGAGAGGGGTTGCTGGGGTTGCGGACGGTAGGTTGAGAGACGGCAGGGAAGCATCGGGGCACAGCATGGAAGGCAGAGGGGAAGGGTCAGGGGTGCTCTGAGCGGTAGCGGATGTTGCGGGGGTGGCAGTTGAGGATGTCCTCACGGAGGTGTGACATGTCGAGGTGGGTGTAGATCTCTGTCGTGCTGATTTTCTCATGTCCGAGGAGCACCTGTATCGAACGGAGGTCGGCGCCGCCTTCGAGGAGTGCGGTGGCGAAGCTGTGGCGGAGGGTGTGGGGCGAGATGTTCTTCTTTATGCCAGCCTTGACGGCGAGGTCTTTTACGATATGCACTATCATGTGGCGCGTGAGGTGTGCGCCGCGGCGGTTGAGGAAGACATAGTCCTCTTCGCCGGGCCTTATGCGCATCGCGTCGCGTTGAGCGAACCAGAGGGCGAGTTCGTCGATGGCGCGTTGCGAGACAGGCACGAGGCGTTCGCGGTTGCCTTTGCCTATGACGCGTATGTAGCCGTCGTCGAGATAGAGGCAGGAGAGTGTCAGCGTGACAAGCTCGGAGACGCGCAGGCCGCAGGAGAAGAGAGTTTCGATGATGGCGCGGTTGCGCTGCCCCTCGTCTGCCGTGAGGTCGATGGCGTCGATGAGCATGTCAACCTCTTCTGTAGAGAGCACCTCGGGTATATGCTCGCCCACCTTGGGCGAGAGGAGGAGCTCGGTGGGGTCTTGCTGCATGAAGCCGTCGAGGACAAGGAACTTGTAGAAGGCGCGTATGCCGCTGAGGATACGTGCCTGAGAGCGGGGCGAGATGCCGACATCGTAGAGGTCGGCAAGAAACGACTGGAGGTCGCCGAGAGTGACATCGGTGAAGGTGGAGGACGATGCAGCGTCTGAGGCAGGGCGCGCGGCGAGGTAGGAGGCGAGACGCGCGATGTCTTGCATGTAGGCATCGATGGTGTTGGGCGAATAGGAGCGTTCGAGGCGCAGGTAGCGGCGGAAGCGTTTCAGGAGGTCGGTGGCAGTCATGGGCGGTGTGGGGGGGGGTGAGAAGGGAGGCTTTAGCCTGGGGAGAGGGTGTGTTCTTCGACCTGGTCGAAGAATACCATGTTCGGCCTGGTCGAAGATTACTGGGGGCGCGGGAAGGGGCGGGCTGATGCCCGCGAAACATGGTTATGGTGCAAAAATACGCACTTTTTGCGATTTATCCAAGCAAAAGGATGAACTTTTCAATTATTTTTTATAACTTTGTCGCTGAATAGGTTTATCACGCAGGCTGTCTGCCCGGAGCACGGCAACCTGAGAAAAGAAAAGGAAGGACAAGATGATGAAGATTCTGATACTCAATGGCCCGAACCTCAACCTGCTCGGCGTACGCGAGCCAGGCATCTACGGCGCGCAGTCGTTCGAGAGCTATCTCGCCACGTTGCGCGACGCGTTTCCCGATGTCGAGATAGAATATTTCCAGAGCAACGTAGAGGGTGTGATGATCGACAAGATGCAGGAGGCGGGTTTCAGCTACGACGGCATAGTGCTGAACGCGGGCGCCTACACCCACACGTCCGTGGCCTTGCACGACTGCATCCGCGCCATCACCTGCCCTGTCATCGAGGTGCATATCTCTAATGTCCACACGCGCGAGGAGTTCCGCCACCGCTCTATGATTTCAGCGGCGTGCAAGGGCGTCATCTGCGGCTTCGGGCTTGACAGCTACCGCCTTGCCGTCTCCGCGCTGAAAGAGGGGAGGAAAGAAAAATGACAACTGAGAGGATAAAACAAATAGTCGCAAAATATTTCAAGGGGCAACCTGTTCTGAAAGCATGGCTGTTCGGGTCTTTCTCACGCAATGAGCAGACGAATGACAGCGATGTTGACATAATAGTGCTGTTAGACAAAAGCCGCCCTGTCGGCATGAAGTTTTTCGGCATGTGGAGTGATCTGGAGAAACTGTTAGGCAGGAAAGTAGATCTCGTTTCAGAAGGCACGCTTATGCCGTTCGCACAAGCATCAGCTGAAAAAGACAAAATACTGATATATGAGAGAAAAACCTAAAGACAAAAGCAGACTTCTACATATCATAGAATCGATAGAAAGGGTCAAGCGATATACAAGCGGTAAGACTATTGATGATTTCATCAGTGACGACATGATGTACTATGCAGTTGTAAAGAACATCGAGATTATTGGTGAGGCATCAAATCTCCTGACTATTGAATTCAGGGACGAACATCCTGATACGCCATGGAAAATGGTCACAAGCATGAGAAATTACATCGTTCATGAATACTTTCAGGTTGACAACACTGTAATATGGGATGTCGTACAAAATGACCTGCCTATTCTGGAAACTCAAGTGAGAACTTATCTCGAAGAGTTTGAAACATAAAAAAAAATCACAGGAAAACCTGCCACAGACCTTTAGCATAAGACAATCCGGCATATATATTCTGCATCATGTCCAAATCGAAGACCCAAGACCCGAACCACACGACGCTGAACGGCGAGCATCTGATAGACGAGTATGTGATGTCGCACAGCGATGCGGAGCCGGACTATCTCTACCGCCTGTGGCGCGCGACACATATACGTCTGCTGCACGGCCGCATGGCGAGCGGACACCTGCAAGGGAGGCTGCTGAAGATGTTCGTGGAGATGATACGCCCGAAGAACATCATCGAGGTGGGCACCTTCTCCGGCTATTCCGCCCTGTGCATGGCAGAAGGGCTTGCATCAGTCTATGGCGGCGACATGACGGCGGGACATCTCTACACCTT
>CALZMB010000260.1 GCA_945788485.1 uncultured bacterium
CAGGAAGAAGTCTACCATGGAATGAACGGCGGTTTCCGACTGACCGACCCCCACGGTCTCGACAAAGATATTGTTATAGCCGGCAGCCTCGCAGAGCACGATAGTTTCGCGAGTCTTGCGAGCCACGCCACCAAGAGATCCTGCAGAGGGGGAAGGGCGGATAAAGGCATTGGGATGCTGAGAAAGTTTCTCCATGCGAGTTTTATCTCCGAGGATCGAACCCTGAGTACGCTCGCTCGAGGGGTCGATGGCGAGGACGGCGAGTTTGCCACCCTGCTTGAGGACGTGGAGGCCAAAGACATCGATCGAAGTTGACTTGCCGGCACCCGGCACTCCGGTGATGCCGATACGGCGTGAATTGCCGGTATATGGAAGGCACTTCTCGATAACCTCCTGGGCTATCTGCTGATGTGCGTCTACGGTCGACTCGACGAGAGTCACAGCCTGCCCCAGCACGGTGACATTACCCTTGAGGATACCCTCCACATATTCGCCGGGAGTGAGCAGGCGACGTCGCGCCACCGGACGACGATAGGGGTTAACACTGGGCTGTGAACTGACTCCGGAGTTGACCTGAAGTCCTTTGTAATCGGGATGATTTTCGGGGTGTTCCATATCTTTGTATTAGATTTTTCTTGTTTAGATTGTAAAGTTAAGGGATTTTTCGCAATTTTTCAAATATAAGAGTGCGTTCCCGACAAAAATAAAGCGCGTTCCTTAGGAATGCGCTCTTGTATTGAGAAAATATGGGGTTATTTCTTATATCCTGCCACGGGGATGGTGAGATGGGGATGCAGGGGGTCGTCGGTGATGACATTGATGGGGAATCGCCAGGGGCCGGCAGCGAGGCGGTCGACATCGATTTCGATCTTGATGCGAACGCTCTTGCCCGGTTTGATCTTGGCGGGGATCTTGCCAAATGTTATGACCTCACTCTGCGAATATATCTTGAGGGGATGTAGTTCACCCTTGCCCTGATTTGTGATGGTAAACTCCCGCTTGATGCAGCGAGTGGTAGCAGGGTCGATGACTCCGAGGTCTACCGGATCGGGGGCGAGGAGGCAGATGGGGTGTTTGTCACCCTGTCGGCGCATCAGCATACCCTGATCGGGGAGCACGAACGTGCGGAAGAGGAGCGACTTGACCTCCTCTCCATCCACCATCAGATGGAGGGGCACCTCTACATCGCCACGCCGCCGCTCTACAACTGCTCGTACAAGAATCACAGCGAGTATTGCTATGACGAGGACGACCGCCTGCGCTTCATCGACAAATACTGCAACGGCAACGCCGACGACCCGAAGCTGCACACGCAACGCTACAAAGGTCTTGGCGAGATGAACCCCGAGCAGCTGTGGGACACCACCATGAACCCCGAGACACGCCTGCTGAAGCAGGTGACGATACAGAACGCCGCCCGCGCCGACGAAATCTTCTCTATGCTCATGGGCGACGACGTTGACCCGCGCCGACAGTTCATCGAAGAGAACGCGACATACGCCGACATCGATGCATGACGTGCAGCAACTGCGACAACAACCGCGACAACCGTAACAACAACAAACCAAAACCCTCGGGACACCTGTCCCGACACTTCACAAACAAGATTACAGAACATGAAGAAAGCATTACTTATGATTCTCGACGGATGGGGAATCGGCAAACATGGTGCAGGAGACGTCATCTACAACACTCCGACACCTTATCTCGACTATCTGACAGCAGTCTCTGCCCACTCACAACTCAACGCAAGCGGCGAGGATGTCGGACTGCCTGACGGACAGATGGGCAACTCAGAAGTAGGGCATCTCAACATCGGAGCAGGCAGAATAGTCTATCAGGACCTCGTGAAAATCAACCGCGCCTGCAAAGACGGCTCTATCGCTAAGAACCCGCAGGTGGTTGAAGCCTATACATACGCAAAAGAGAACAACAAGAAGCTGCACCTCATGGGCCTCACCTCTGACGGCGGCGTACACTCAAGCCTCGACCATCTCTTCCGCCTCATCGAGGTAGGAAAGGAGTTCGGGCTGTCTCAGCAGACTTTCGTCCACTGCTTCATGGACGGCAGAGACACCGACCCTAAGTCCGGCAAGGGCTTCATCGAAGCACTGCAGGCACAGTGCGACGCCAACGATGCCAACATCGCGAGCATCGTAGGACGCTTCTACGCTATGGACCGCGACAAGCGCTGGGAACGCGTGAAAGAGGCGTACGACCTCATCGTCTCCGCCAAGGGCAAGCAGGCGACCGACATGGTGGCAGCTATGCAGGAAAGCTACGACGAAGGCGTGACAGACGAGTTCATCAAGCCCGTCACCAACGCCAACGTGAACGGCAAGATTGAAGAGGGCGACGTCGTCATCTTCATCAACTTCCGCAACGACCGCGCTAAGGAACTCACACAGGTGCTCACACAGCAAGACATGCCAGAACAGGGCATGGCGACAATCCCGGGCCTGAAATACTACTGCATGACACCTTACGACGCATCGTTCAAGGGTGTCGGCATCCTCTTCCCGAAAGAGAACGTAGAGAACACACTCGGCGAATATCTCTCAAGCAAAGGCCTGCGCCAGCTGCACACGGCAGAGACAGAGAAATACGCACACGTCACTTTCTTCTTCAACGGCGGACGCGAGAAGCCTTACGACGGAGAGGACCGCATCCTCGTGGCATCGCCAAAGGTTGCAACCTACGACCTCAAGCCGGAGATGTCAGCCTACGAAGTGAAGGACAAGCTCTGCGCTGCCATCAAGACAGAGCAGTACGACTTCATCGTCGTGAACTTCGCCAACGGCGACATGGTGGGCCATACGGGCGTTTATAACGCCATCGCCAAGGCTGTACACGCTGTTGACAACTGCGTCCGCGATGTGATAGAGACAGCTAAGGCTGCCGGCTATGAGGCTGTCATCATCGCCGACCACGGCAACGCCGACAACGCGGTGAACGCCGACGGTTCTCCAAACACAGCCCATTCGCTCAACCCTGTGCCGTTCATCTACGTCACGGACAACAACTCCGCTACAGTGAAAGACGGACGCCTCGCTGACGTCGCGCCGTCCATCCTGCACATCCTCGGACTGGAACAGCCGGCAGACATGACCGGCGAGAACCTCATCCAGGACTAAGAAACGACATACTCTGACAGGCGACAGCCTGCTGCACACAACCCCGACGCCGTCTGCCTGCATGGCATGATGGCATCACAGCATCGATAAGGAAATGGAAGTAAACATCGAGAAAAGCTGGGGCGAACAACTCTCTGGTGAGTTTGACAAGGACTACTTTGTCAGACTCACCAGTTTTGTTAAGTCAGAATACGCCCGCCACCAATGCTATCCC
>CALZMB010000261.1 GCA_945788485.1 uncultured bacterium
TGACGAGTTAATTCTATCAGTTGACGAGCTGACAAGTTGACAAGTTGACGAGTTGGTTCTATCAGTTGACGAGTTGACAAGTTGACAAGTTGACGAGTTGATTCTTTCAGTTGACGAGCTGTCAACTGCAATCACTTCTTTTTCTTCTTACGGCGCGCCCATCCTTCTTCAGAGAAGTCTGGTTCGTCGCCTCTCAGCTCGATGTTTTTCGCAGACATAAGGGCACGCCAATCGTCAGCCGAGAACTCTCGCTGGCGTTCGTTGCGCCGTGCGGGGCGCTGTTGTCTTGGCTTCCGCATATCACGTCTTCCTCCGCGGCGCTCTGAGTTAAATTCAGTTTGTTCCGGTTTCCCGCTGCCTTCAGCATTGCACCGCACTTGTCTGCCGTGATAAGTGGTGCCGTCGAGAGCCGCCATCACGTTTGCCGCGTCATTGTCCGGCACCTCGATGAAGCAATAGTGCGACATGAGGTCGATGTGTCCTATCTCCTGGCGCTGCGCCTGTCCGTTTCGGTTTCGGCCAGAGATGTGCCTGTTGACGAACTGCATGACTTCTCCTGGATAGAATCCCTCCGCCTTTCCGAGGTTTATGAAGAGGCGTGTATATCCCTTTTCGGCACGATGTTCCGGTCCGCGGTCGCGTCCGTCGCTGCCCTTGCGGCGGTTTCCTTTCCCTTCAGCCGACTTGCGGCGTTCTGCGGACGGCTCTTGGATATCCGGCTCGTCAGCATAATATTCGAGGAAACGTCCAAACTCCATCATCACCATCTTCTTTATTATATCCTCTTTGTCGAGGTATTCGAAATGGCGTTGTATCTCTTCCATGAACGGCGCTATGGTCTCGTCATCGACGTCAACCTTCGAGATCTGGTCCATCACGCGGAAGAGCTGCTTCTTGCATATCTCATCAGGCGTAGGCAGAGAGCCGTGGACGAACTTCTTCTGTATTGTTTTCTCCACGTCACGGACCTTGTATTGCTCGCGGCTGTGTATGATGGCGATTGACGAGCCTTTCTTCCCCGCACGTCCTGTACGTCCTGAACGGTGGGTGTAAGATTCGGTGTCGTCGGGCATGCCGTAGTTTATGACGTGCGTGAGGTCATCTACATCAAGCCCTCTCGCCGCCACATCTGTCGCCACGAGCAGCTGCACGGTGTGCTGGCGGAACTTCTGCATTGTCTGGTCGCGCTGCGGTTGCGAGAGGTCTCCGTGCAACGATTCGGCGTTGTAGCCGTCGCGTATGAGTTTGTCGGCAATCTCCTGCGTCTCCACCTTCGTGCGGCAGAAGATTATGGCGTAGATTTTCGGATAATAATCCACGATGCGTTTCAGCGCGAGATACTTATCCTTGGCATTCACGAGATAGTATGTATGGTTGACATTCTCTGCACCTTCGTTGCGCGAGCCGACCACTATCTCCTCGTGGTCGCGCAGATACTGGCGTGCGATACGTTCGACTTCTTTCGACATAGTGGCAGAGAAGAGGAGCGTGCGTCTGTTCGCGGGGAGACATTCGAATATTGCGTTGATGCTGTCGGCAAACCCCATGTTGAGCATCTCGTCAGCCTCGTCGAGCACTATTGTCTCCGCTGTCGAAATGTCAGCCACTCCACGCTCTATCAAATCAACCAGACGCCCGGGCGTGGCGACAATGACATGGGTGCCTTTACGCAGCTGTCGTATCTGCGAATCGATTGGCGCGCCGCCATAGACCGCCGTGACACGCAGTCCTTCGACATATTTTCCGAAGTCTTTCAGGTCGTCGCTGATTTGCAGGCAAAGCTCTCTGGTGGGCGACATCACCACCGCCTGCACGCGGCGTTCTGAGATGTTGAGATTCTGAAGCAGAGGCAAGCCGAATGCAGCCGTCTTGCCTGTACCCGTCTGTGCGAGGGCAATGATGTCTCGGCCAGGCGAGTCTGCTGTTTCTGAAGAGAGGAGATGAGGAATCACTGCCTCTTGTACGGGCATAGGGGCGACGAATCCCATCTCGTCTATCGCCCGGCGCAGGGTGTCGTTGACACCAAGTTGTGAAAAATCTGACATATATTCTGTTGTATCAATTTGTTCTAAAAAAAATTTGTTTGGCATCATGCAAGTGAGAGGCCGACGGTCAGCGAGAGGTATGTCTCTATTGCATGGCGCATCTCGCTGACGCGAATGAACTCGTCGGCTGTGTGTGAGCGCGAAGATTCGCCGGGTCCCAGCTTCAGCGACCGCCACGGCATGAGGGCCTGGTCGGAGAGTGTCGGCGAGCCGAACGGCTGCATACCCATCGCCACGCAACGCTGCACGAGGGGATGCGCGACATCTATATGCGACGAGCGCAGGCGGAACGAGCGGGGCTTCACCTCAGAAGCGAGGTTCTCGCGCAGAGTGTCGTATATCTCCTCGTTCGTATATAGCTCGTTCGAGCGTACATCAACCACCATGCGGCACTCGTCAGGTATGACATTATGCTGCGTTCCGGCATTGACCACGGTTAGCGTCATGCGTGTCGCGCCGAGAAAGGGCGACACCTTCTGAAAGCGGTGGTGCCTTATCCATTGCATATCGTCGAGCGCCTCATAGATAGCGTTCCGCCCTTCGTCACGCGCCGCATGGCCTGACACGCCGTGCGCTATGACATCGACAACCATCAGCCCCTTCTCTGCCACGGCAGGCTGCATGGCGGTCGGTTCGCCCACAATCGCCACGACATTCTCATTGAGCAGGGAGGCGGGCGTGGAGAGCAGCGAGGGCAGCTCTGCCACTATGCGCGACATGCCTTCCGCTCCAGACACCTCCTCTTCTGCCGATGCGGCATAGACGACGTTGTATGTGCGAGGCGTCTCTGTCAGGACACGGTAGGTCTGCAGCAGAGTGACAAGTCCGCCGCCGCAGTCGTTGCTGCCCAAGCCGTACAATTTGCCGTCCTCAAGCATCGGCTCGTACGGCTCACGTGTCCATGAGGCGACGGGGCGGACGGTGTCGATGTGGGCATTGAGGAGGAGTGTGGGGCGTGCGGCGTCATAGTCCGGACAGACAAGGATGATGTTGTTGCCGAGGCGGCGAGGCGAAAGATGCCTTTCTGTCATCCAATGCAGCAGCGCATCGGCGGCTGCGCTCTCGTCGCGGCTTGTGCTTGGCAGGGCAATGAGCTGCATGAGCAGAGCGACGGCTTCGTCGAGAAGAAAGTCGATATTCGGTTGTGTCATGACTGTAGTATGTGATGTCTCAGCACTGGGCTGACACGGCTCGCGCTGCGCGCCGCTGAAGTGACGGCGCGCGGGCGAAATGATTGATGACTGCAAAATTACAAAAAAAATAGCAAACATTTTGCTGTTTATATATTTTTATGTA
>CALZMB010000262.1 GCA_945788485.1 uncultured bacterium
GCCTTTGCAGCAGCACACAATGCCTTCACGGCATCAGTCCATCCGCCGTACGCCTTCTGCACGCCGGCGGTGTCAGGCAGCGGCATTGTCGTCGCGGCACACTGCCACACCTTCTCCGCATCGGCAAAGTCTTTCCATGCGCCCAATGCGAAGCGGTTCATCACCAAAGCCCCGAAGGCAGACGCGTCTTCCACTTCAGAGCGCACCACCGGCACACCCAGCAGGTCGCTTTGCAGCTGCATGAGGAATGCGTTGCGCGTCGGTCCGCCGTCAACCCTTACCTCCCGCAATGCAATGCCCGCTTTCTCGGTCATGGCGCGTATGAGGTCAGTCACTTGGAACGCTATGCTTTCGAGCGCCGCCCTTACGACATGAGCCTTTGTTGTTGCGAGTGTCATGCCGGTGATGGCAGCCTTTGCCTGTGAGTTCCACCACGGTGCGCCGAGTCCGGAGAATGCCGGCACGAAGCATACGCCTCCGTTGTCGTCAACCGACGTGGCAATCGCCTCCACCTCTTGCGGGCCGTTGATGAGCTGCAGCTGGTCGCGCAGCCAGTTGAGTGTGGCTCCTGTGCAGTGGATATTGCCCTCGAAAGCATAGTATGTCTTGCCGAATGCTGCATATCCGACACTTGTCACGAGTCCGTCGGGCGCTGTGGCGCAGTGCTCGCCGATATTGACCATCACGCTCGATCCCGTTCCGTAGGTCGCCTTGCCGTAGCCTTCAGCGAAGCACATCTGTCCTGTCAGCGCGCCGTGACTGTCGCCGAGCACACCGGCAACAGTCACCTTTCCCGGCAGATTCATAGCCTTGCACAATGCGCCGTCCACCTCGCCGAAGAGCGCGTCGCATGGCTTTGCCTCCGGCATCATAGAACGCGGGATGGTGAGCAAGTCAAGCAGGTCGTCGTCCCAGTCGAGAGTATGGATGTTGAACAGCATGGTGCGCGAGGCGTTGGTATAGTCCGTGGCGTGTACTTTGCCGCCTGTCAGGCGGAAGATGAGCCATGAATCGATGGTGCCGAAACACAGTTCGCCGTTCTCTGCCTGCTGTCTTGCGCCCTCTACATTATCAAGAATCCATTTCACTCCTGAGGCTGAGAAGTACGGGTCAATCAGCAGCCCGGTCTTCTCTTTCACCATCTGCGAGTATCCTGCGGCTTTCAGGCTGTCGCAGATGTCTTTTCCGCGCATGCACTGCCATACGACAGCGTTGCAAACCGGCTTGCCTGTCGTCCTGTTCCACACCACCGCTGTCTCTCTCTGGTTGGTTATCGCGATGGAGACATCACTGTCTGACGGAGCGAGCGGGAGTTGCGAGATGGCTTTTATGGTGTTCTGGAAAATCTCCTCGGCATCATGTTCAACCCATCCCGGCTGCGGATAGAACTGTTTATGTGGTATGCCTGTCTGCTTCACGAGACGGCATTCGTCGTCGAAGAGCAATGCCTTGGTAGCAGACGTGCTTTGGTCGATGGATATTATCATTTGTAGTCAGTTCAGTTTTTTTGTAAGGTTCTATTCTTTCGCTGCATCATAGATGCCGTCAGCGTCAAGCCCGTAGTAGTGTCTTATCTCTTTGTCGGTGCCGTGAACGGCGTTCTCGTCGGGTATGCCGAGTATAGTCATCTCTGTGCCGGGCATTTCTTCTGCCACTATCTCCGCCACCATGCCGCCGAGGCCTCCGTAGCGTGAGTGTTCTTCTACGGTGATGATGCGTCCTGTTTCTCTCGCTGCTGTGATGACAGCCTCACGGTCGCATGGCTTTATGGCGAGCGACATGTCTATGACACGAGCGTGAATGCCGTCGGCCTCAAGACGTTTCGCTGCCTCAAGAGCGTGCCAGACGGGTTCGCCGCAGGCAATGATGGCGAGGTCGTCGCCGTCGTGCAGCTGTATTGCCTTGCCAATCTCGAAGTCTGTCTTTGTCTCGGGATATACCTCTGGCACTGCCGCCCTGCCCACGCGGACGTATGCCGGGAGTTTGTAATCGACAAGCTGTCTGACGAGCATCTTCGTCTGCTGTGCGTCGGCAGGTATGAATACCGTCATTCCCGGGAATGTTCTCAACACCGCGATGTCGTGGAGCGAATGGTGAGTAGCTCCGAGTGCGCCGTATGCTATGCCTCCGCTGACGCCGAGAATTGTCACGGGGTTCTGCGAATAAGCCATATCCACTTTTACCTGTTCGAGCGAGCGGGCGACATAGAAACAGGCCGGTCCGCAGGCGAATACTTTCTTTCCCGAGTGAGCGAGGCCTGCCGAGATGCCTACAGCGTCTTGTTCGGCGATGCCACATTCTACGAACTGTTGCGGCAACTCTTTTGCGAAATCGCCCAATGTGACAGAGCCGCGTGCGTCACTTGTCACTGCGATGATATCCTTGTCTTGCTTCGCGAGAGCGAGAAGCTCGTCGGTGAAGCTCTTTCTGCATGCTATCATAAGAAAAAATGTGTTCTTTAGTATAAAGGTTAGTATGAAAAAATTATTTCTGCAGCTCTTCTATGCGGGCAGAGATTTCGTTTATCGCCTGTTCATACTGCTCTGCGTTCGGCATTCCGTGATGCCATTTGGCGATGTTCTCCATGTATGAGATGCCGTAGCCTTTAGTGGTATGCGAGACGATGAGGTGCGGCTTGCCGTTGTTGTAGTCGATGTTGTGGAATGCGTCGATAATCTCCTGCATGTTGTCGCCGTTTATCTCTTTGACGTCCCATCCGAAAGCGGTCCATCGTTCGTAGATGGATTCTATCTTCATCACGTCTTCTGTGTCGCCGGAAATTTGCAGATGGTTTCGGTCGATGATGGCAACGAGGTTGTCGAGCTTATAGTTCGAGCCCGCCATAGCCGCTTCGTAGATAGAGCCTTCGCCCTGTTCTCCGTCTCCCATGAGCACGAAAGTGTGCCATGGAGCGTTGTCCATCTTCGCCGCGAGAGCCATTCCGACGCCGATAGGCAGTCCGTGTCCGAGGGCTCCGGAGTTGACTTCGATGCCCGGCACTTCGATTGTTGGATGTCCAGAGAGCACGGAGTTGAACTGTCCCAAGGTGTCTGTGAGGTCTTTTCCGATGAATCCTTTTGCCTCAAGCACGGCATAGAGAGCTTCTACACAGTGGCCTTTCGAGAGCACGAAGCGGTCGCGCTCAGGCAGTTTCGGATTTTCCGGGTCTGTCTTCATCACATCGAAATACAGTGCTGTCATCACGTTGAGACAGGAGAGGTCTCCTCCGATGTGCCCTGCCCCGCCGTTATAGACAATCTCCACCAGGCGTTTACGGTTCTGTTCCGCCTGCAGTGTCAGTTCTTTTGCGTTCATTGTTGCTTGTATTTAAGGTTAA
>CALZMB010000263.1 GCA_945788485.1 uncultured bacterium
CCGCGGCGGCACAGGCACAGACGATGCCGCCGATGCCGACAGACAGTGCCACACGTATCGGGAAACTCGACAACGGACTGACGTATTACATACGCCACAACGGCTACCCAGAGAAAGTCGCCAATTTCTATATCGCGCAGCGTGTAGGCTCGATACAGGAAGAAGACAGCCAGCGCGGCCTCGCGCACTTCCTTGAGCACATGGCGTTCAACGGCTCGAAACATTTCAAAGGCAACGGCATGATCGAATATCTGCGCTCGCTCGGCGTGGCTTTCGGTGCCGACCTCAACGCCTACACTTCAATAGAACAGACGGTTTACAACATCGACAACGTTCCGACAAAACGCCAGAGCGCACTCGATTCGTGCCTCATCGTGCTGCAGGACTGGTCGAACGGTCTGCTGCTCGAGACTGAGGAGATAGACAAGGAGCGAGGCGTAATACACGGCGAATGGGCGATGCACAGCTCTGCCATGCAGAGACTATTCGAGCGGAACCTGCCGGCGATGTACCCCGGCTCGCGCTACGGCGAGCGTCTGCCTATCGGAACGATGGAAGTCGTGGACAACTTCAAGCCGGAAGAGCTGCGCGACTACTACCAGAAATGGTATCACCCGGAAAACCAGGCCATCATCGTCATCGGCGACATCGACGTAGAACATACAGAGAAGATGATAAAGGAGCTGTTCGGAGACATCAAAGCCGGTCCGCTCGCCGCACATGTGCAGCCTACGCCAGTGCCCGACAACAAAGAGGCGATATACATCTTCGACAAAGACAAGGAGATGCAGTTTTCTGTCATGAACATCAGCATGAAGACAGAGGCGATGCCGCGAGAATACAAAGGCACGCAGATGCTATACGTGCAGAGCTATCTCGCAAACATCATATCAGCGATGTTCAACGCACGCATGTCGGAGATGGCACTCAACCCGGAATGCCCGTACGTACAGCTTGGCATGAACTACGGCACATACAACGTGTCGAAACCCGTTGAAGCCACATCTGTTACGGCAGTGGCAAAAGAGGGGAAAGAGAAAGAGACCTACGCCACCATCATCCGCGAACTGAAGCGCGTCAAGGAATACGGATTCACCGGTTCGGAGTTTGCACGCGCCAAAGAGGAGTTCCTCTCGCAGCGTGAGAAGGAATACACCAACCGCGACAAACGCAAGCACACAGAATACTATCAGGAGTGTGTCAGCCACTTCCTCGACGGAAACGCAATGCCTGACGCCGAGACGGAATACCAGCTGTGGCAGGCTGTAGCACAGCAACTCAATTTCGACATCGTCAACGCAAGCGCACAGAAACTCATCACCATCGAATGCGACTCGAACCTCGTCAGCTACTGCTTCGCACAGGAGAAGGACGGCGCCGTTTATCTCACTGCCGACATCATGAAACAGATCATGAACGACGTCAGGAAAGAGAAACTCGAGGCGTGGGTTGACAACGCGAAAGACGAACCGCTCATCGCAACGATGCCGAAAGCGGGCAAGATAAAGAAAGAGACGAAGAACAGCACATTCGGATACACAGAGCTCCTGCTCTCTAACGGCGCAAGAGTGATTCTGAAGAAAACCGACTTCAAAGACGACGAGATTCTGCTCGCAGCCACGGCAAAAGGCGGAGAGGCACAATACGGCGAGGCAGACTACAGCAACCTGCGCTTCTTCAACGACGCCATGCAGACATGCGGCCTCGGGAACTTCAACAGCACTGAACTCGACAAAGCACTCGCCGGAAAACAGGCCAGCGTAGGAATATCGCTCGGGCTGAACAACCGAAGCGTCTCCGGAAAATCCACTCCGAAAGACATCGAGACAATGATGCAGCTGCTATACCTCAACTTCACCGCAAAGGCAAAAGACGAGAAAGCCTTCACCACACTCGTCTCGATGTATGAGACAGCACTGAAGAACCGCGACCTCAAGCCGGAGACACAACTCTCGGACAGCATCGTCGCCAACCTCTACAGCCACGACCCGCGCTTCAAGAACATCACCTCCGGCGACCTCAAGAACATCTCCATAGACCGGATGCTCGAAATAGCACGCGACAATTTCTCTAACGCGAACAATTTCACATTCACATTCGTCGGCAACTTCGACGAGGCACAGATGCGCCAGCTCGTGTGCCAGTATATCGCGTCGCTGCCGGGAAAAGGCAAGGCTGTGAAACCCGCGGAAGTGAGAAACCTTTTCAGCGGAAAGGTGGAGAACAGGTTCACGCGCAAGATGGAGACCCCGAAACCCTACATCGTGCAGTTCTTCAAGGCTCCCGTAGAATACAACCTCCGCAACGACGTGCTGGCAGACTATGCAGCGGAAGTGCTCTCGATGGAACTGCTGAAAGCTGTCAGAGAAGACGCAGGCGCGACATACAACATCGGAGCCTCTGCACAGATGCTCTACTCGCCCAAGCAGACTACACTGCTCCTCTCTGTCAAGACACCAATCTCTGAACCGGCAAAGGTAGAGCCAGCCATCAGCATCATCGCCGACTGCTTCGACAAAGCCACAAAGACCATCGACCCGGAGAAAGTGGCAAAGGTGAAGGCAAACTTCCTGAAATCCGCTGACGTAAACCTGAAACGCAACGGATATTGGGCATCTGTCATCAACACCTTCGTAGATAAGAACATCGACATCATGACAGAATACAAGGCTGTCGTCGAAAGCGTGACACCCGAAGACATCGCGGCGTTCATCAAGAACAACATCGTGGCTCCGGGCAACTTCCTCAACATCGTGATGATGCCGGAATAATCCTGCGGACACAAGCCGGGAAACACCGGCATGAAGACAACAAAAGCCAGAGCGGCACCACCTGCGATAGTGCAGATGGTGCCGCTCTTGTTCTCTCGTTGAGTGTGCGGGGCACGCATGATTTGGCGCAGCTCGTCAAGCAGCACCTTTCTGATGCGAGATGTCAAGAAGCGGACCGGAAATCTTGTTCATGTAGCGCTGTATCTGATGCGGCGTGCAGGCGCAATGGTGTGTCGGATCGCCGTATCTGCATCTTTAACATCTTCTAAGTTTTAGCGGTCAATACAGCTTGCGGAACTTGAAATCAATTATCCCAAAGGACGAACTGGAAATAACCGTGTGTGAATTTCAGTTTCTGTAAAGGTGAAAAATAGCCGAATAGTGTACAATTGTACTATTTTTTAGTCAATACGTACTAAAATGAACCTTCTTTTTTGCGATTTGAAGTATTTTTGCAGGCGAATTTCAATAATCTAAAAACAAGAAAAATATGAAACTAAAACTAATGATGAGAAGAGTACACAGGATGTTGGCACTGCTGACATTGCTCTTGTGCACG
>CALZMB010000264.1 GCA_945788485.1 uncultured bacterium
AAGGCAGAGAACCCCGTCCGATTCGTATTTGACACAGAAGGGCAGAAAACAGAATCGTGAACGTATCTGGCACCTTCACGCCACAGAATGTTGACCGTCTGTTTTGAGGAGACAAATTGAGCATATATAATAATGTACGCATACATTTTAAATAATATAAACCATTCATGACATTTGATCTGAAATATACCGACAAATCATCTGATGCCAGAGCCGGCATCATACATACGGCGCACGGAGACATCATGACGCCTATCTTCATGCCTGTCGGTACATGCGGCGCGGTGAAAGGTGTGCATTTCTCCGAACTGAGAGAACAGGTGAAGGCCCAAATCATTCTGGGAAACACATACCACCTGTATCTCAGGCCAGGGCTTGACATTCTGCAGAAAGCAGGAGGCCTGCACGCCTTCAACACATGGGACCGGCCTATACTCACTGACTCGGGCGGCTTCCAGGTGTTCTCGCTAACCGGAATCCGCAAGCTGAGAGAAGAAGGATGCGAGTTCCGCTCACACATCGACGGGTCGAAACATTTCTTCACACCAGAGAATGTCATGGACACAGAACGTGTCATAGGAGCCGACATAATGATGGCTTTTGACGAATGTGCCCCAGGCGAGGCTGACTATGCGTATGCAAAGAACTCTATGCAAATGACACACAGATGGCTCGACAGGTGCGTCAAACGATTCTCCGAAACCGAACCGCTGTATGGCTATGAGCAGACACTCTTCC
Organism: uncultured bacterium; assembly: GCA_945788485.1. Classification (GTDB taxonomy): domain Bacteria; phylum Bacteroidota; class Bacteroidia; order Bacteroidales; family Bacteroidaceae; genus Prevotella. The sequence goes on from CALZMB010000264.1 coordinate 739, forward strand.
CTATCGTTCAGGGATGCAAATATCCCGACCTGAGAGCAGAATCGGCAAAATACATTGCTGACAAAGGGGCTGAAGGAAACGCGATAGGCGGACTTGCCGTTGGAGAGCCTACAGAGATAATGTATGAGATGATCGAAGTCGTCAATGCCATTCTGCCGAAAGACAAGCCGCGATACCTGATGGGCGTGGGCACACCGCAGAATATCCTTGAGGCCATAGAGCGTGGCGTGGATATGTTTGACTGTGTCATGCCTACACGCAACGGACGCAACGCGATGCTTTTCACCTACGAAGGGACGATGAATATGAAGAACAAGAAATGGGAATATGACTTCTCGCCCATCGACCCGGACGGATGCGACATCGACCGTACATACACGAAAGCGTATCTGCACCATCTATTCAAGGCACAAGAGCTGCTTGCAATGCAGATTGCCAGCATACACAACCTCGCTTTCTATCTCCGACTCGTCGGCGATGCACGCAGACATATCTTAGATGGTGACTTCGTCGAATGGAAGAGGTCTGTCATTGACAATCTCAGCCGGAGAAGATAACCCCCTTGAAAAAGACACAGAAAACATCCCGTTACAGAAATGGAGACAAACAACAGCGAAATAATCAGCAAGAAGAACAATCCGGAGAAAAAAAGCAGACGCCTCTGGCAGAAAACAAAAAACATGACGGCGCGATGCTTCAGATTCCTGCGGATTCTGAGATACCTCTCACCTTTTCACTATCTGAAAAGGTTAGACACGTATATCATAACAAAATTCATAGGGACATATTTCTTTGCCATCGCGCTGATCATCTCTATTTCAATCGTCTTCGACTTCAACGAGAACCTTGCGAAATTCTCACAGTATCACGCTCCGTGGCGAGCCATAGTATTAGACTATTACGCAAACTTCGTCCCGTATTTCGCCAATCTCTTCTCGCCACTCTTTGTCTTCATTGCCGTCATCTTCTTCACGTCGAAAATGGCAGGCAACTCAGAGATTATCGCTATCATCTCAGCCGGCGTGAGCTTCAAACGCTTGATGCGCCCCTATCTCATCTCGTGCGTCATCATCAGCTCTCTGTCATACACACTGGCAGCATACGTCATACCAAAGGGCAATGTCGTAAGGCAGAATTTCGAATCGATGTATAAGAATAAACGCAAGAACACTCAGGCTGACAACGTGCAGATACAGGTTGACAGAGGCGTCATAGCATACATCCAGCATTATGACAACGAGAGAAAACAGGGCTACGGCTTCTGTCTTGACAAGTTCGAGAACAAGAAACTTGTTTCGCACATGACCGCCGCAAGCATACAATACGATACAATCGCCGATTCGAAATACCATTGGAAAGCCATGGGATGGAAAATCAGGGAGATGAAAGGCATGAGAGAATACATAAAAAGCGGTTCGTCGCTCGACACGCTTATACAGATGGAGCCTATGGACCTCGTCTTCTCTAAAGGACAACAAGAGACATTCACTTCGCCACAGCTGAAAGAATATATCACAAAGCAGATTGACAGAGGCTCTAAGAACATTGTGCAATACGAAGTAGAATACCACAAACGCATTGCGTCGTCATTCGCCTCGTTCATCCTCGCGACCATCGGCGTGTCGCTCTCGTCAAGAAAACGGAAAGGAGGCATGGGCATGTATCTCGGTCTTGGACTCGCCCTCAGTTTCGTTTATATCATGCTGCAAACCATCTCAGCGACATTCGCCATCAATGCTGGGGCGCCGGCCGCACTCGCCGCATGGATGCCTAACATAATTTTCGCCGTCATCGCATTCTTCTGCTACAAGAAAGCGCCGCAATAACAAAAAACTGCGTACAACGGGCAAAGGCTCAAAGTACGCAGTTTTTTCTTATGAGATAGTGGAGTATGTGTGCATGATTTTTTTCCACACGCCTGCTTATGCTTCTTTTCTCTTCAGCAAGACAACGTTCTCCACATGGGGCGTATGAGGGAACATATCAACCGGCTGCACCGCTTCTACTGTATATCCCGCTGAAAGCAGATGAAGGTCTCGCGCTTGGGTTGCAGGATTACAGCTGACATATACAATGCGCTTAGGCTCAGCTGACAGAATAACATTTATCACGTCTTCATGCATTCCGGCGCGCGGCGGGTCGGTGATTATGACATCCGGCCTGCCATGTTGCGCGACAAAATCATTCGTCAGGATATTCTTCATGTCTCCGGCGAAGAACAAAGTGTTCGCGATGCCGTTGATGGCAGAGTTGACTTTCGCATCCTCAATGGCTTCGGGGACGTATTCAATGCCTATGACCCTTTTTGCAGCTTTCGCTACAAAATTGGCTATCGTTCCTGTGCCTGTGTATAAATCATACACCGTCTCCGAGCCTGTGAGGCGTGCGAAATCACGTGCTACGCAATAAAGATGATATGCCTGCTCGGTGTTTGTCTGATAAAAAGACTTAGGGCCGACCTTGAAACGCAAGTCCTCCATTGTCTCAAAGATGTGGTCATTGCCTTTATACACCTGTACATCAAGATCGCCGAACGTGTCGTTGCACTTCGGATTGTATGTCCAAAGAAGAGACGTAATCTCAGGGAACTTG
>CALZMB010000265.1 GCA_945788485.1 uncultured bacterium
TTTTTCAAGAAAATAAGCCTTTTTCTGCAATTTTTTTTGTACTTTTGCACGCTTGAAATCATACCTCCGCTGTTGGCATGGGGCATACTTGTTGAAGTTGCCAACCATCTGAAAGTGAGCTATTGAGACATGAAATATGCCCGGCATCCATACGCATGACATCCGGCGGCATTGCCGCCCTTGCCAGATGATGCCGCCATAGGCATGACACGATGAAAAGAAAAGATACAACACATTAAATATATTATACGGTGGCGACCACGACACCAAGATTATGGATATCCTGCGTGATACACAACAGTCAAAGTCAACCCGCCATATACCCCACACACGAAGATGATAAAGAAAATACTTGTTTCTCAGCCAAAACCAGCAAGTGACAAGTCTCCCTATTTCGACATCGAGCGAGACTATGATGTTCAGTTTGAATTCCGTCCATTCATAAAGGTAGTCGGGATAAGTTCTAAGGATTTCAGACAGCAGCACGTTTCTTTGGCAGAATACACAGCTGTCGTATTCACCTCAAAGTATGCCATCGACAACTTCTTTGCTCTCGCAAAGGACCTGCGTGTCAGCATACCCGAGACAATGAAATATTTCTGCACATCAGAAGCCATCGCACTTTACATCCAGAAATACGCCCACTATCGCAAGCGTAAAATATTCTTCGGCGAGACGGGCAAGATAGAAGATGTGCTGCCGTTCATGCTCAAACATAAGGACGAGAATTTCCTCGTGCCGCTCAGCTCTGTACATAACGACGACATCCGCGACCTTCTTGACGAGCATGGCCTGCGACACACCGAGTGTGTGATGTACGAGACGGTGAACAACGATTTCTCCGCAGCCGAGCTTGAGGCATTCGATTGCGACATGGTCGTTCTCTTCAGTCCGACGGGCATAAAGACCCTGCATGACAATCTCGACGAGAGAGTGAAGGCAGGAAAGCTGAAAGTGGCTACCTTCGGTCCTGCCACGGCAAAGATGGCAGAAGAGATGGGCTACGAACTCGAAGTGCAGGCGCCCACGCAGAAACATCCTTCGATGATTTCTGCATTGCGGGCATATCTGCGCGAACTCGAATAGAACCGCCGCATCTCGCACGCCAGGTCGCTCTGCAGCCTGCATCCTTGTTTCATCTCATCCATCATACACGTGAAGACCAACAGACTTTATCCACGCATCAAGAGCAACATAAACATTGAAAAGCTCTTCGGTGGCAACGGCAGCAAGGCAATCACATCCTATCCCGTTCGTGTCGTATATGCGCGGACCGGACGGAGGGAAGCCGAGAAACCCGTGCAGTTGCTCTTCAGCGTGTCGAAACGCTTCTTCAAACGTGCCGTGAAGCGCAACCGCATAAAGCGGCAGATGAGAGAAGCCGTACGTCTCAATCTCCGTGAGATTCTGCAGCCGCTCCCTCCCGCAGACGACACCACCCTCCTCGTCGCTTTCATCTGGATAGCAGACAGGGAATATGCAACTGCCGAAGTGACGAAACGCATCGTGAAGGCTTTGGCACGTCTCGCTGCCAACCTGAATGAGACAGAGGCGGAAATCCCGCAGACAGAACAGTCTGATGTTGTTGCAGAATCCTCTATGCAGTCTGCAACCGGGAAATGACCGGCTCCTTATGCTCCACTCCATACTTAACAACAGCCGTCCGAAAGCCATGCTACGCCACCTCACATCATTGCTGAAAAGGCTGATGCTTGCACCCATCTGGTTCTACCAGCATTGTATCTCGCCCTACACCCCGGCGTCATGCCGCTTTACACCCACATGCTCGGAATACATGAGGCAGGCAATCATCAAGCACGGACCATTGAAGGGATTATGGCTCGGCATACGCCGCATCCTCAGATGCCACCCTTGGGGCGGCTCGGGATATGACCCCGTGCCATGAGGCATACAAACAGAAAAACCATTAAGCACAACGATAAAAACAAAGACAGATATATGAAGAATTTTGTTGAAGAACTCACATGGCGTGGCATGATTCACCAGATGATGCCAGGCACCGACGAACTGCTGCAGAAAGAGCAGGTGACAGCATATCTCGGCATCGACCCTACGGCCGATTCTTTGCACATCGGACACCTTTGCGGTGTGATGATGCTGCGTCATTTCCAGCGTTGCGGACACAAACCCCTCGCACTTGTCGGCGGAGCGACAGGCATGATAGGCGACCCGTCAGGCAAATCGCAGGAGCGCAACCTCCTTGACGAAGAGACCCTCGCGCACAACGTGAAGTGTATCAAAGAACAGCTCGCACGCTTCCTCGATTTCGACAGTGACGCTCCGAACAAGGCTGAGCTCGTCAACAACTACGACTGGATGAAAGACTTCACCTTCCTAGCCTTCGCGCGTGACATCGGCAAGCATATCACCGTCAATTATATGATGGCAAAGGAATCGGTGCAGAAACGTCTCAACGGTGAAGCGCGCGACGGACTGTCATTCACGGAGTTCACCTATCAGCTGCTTCAAGGCTACGACTTCCTCTACCTCAACGAGCACAAGAACTGTAAGCTGCAGCTCGGCGGAGCCGACCAGTGGGGAAACATCACTACAGGCTCAGAACTCATCCGCCGCACAAACGGCAACGAGTGCTATGCCCTCACTTGTCCGCTCGTCACCAAATCAGACGGAAGAAAGTTCGGAAAGACGGAGAGCGGAAACATCTGGCTCGACCGCAACCGCACCTCTCCATATCAGTTCTACCAGTTCTGGCTCAATGTCCCTGACGAGGATGCCGAGCGATACATCAAGATTTTCACATCGCTTGAGAAAGAAGAAATCGACAGTATTATCGCCGAGCACCGCACCGACCCGGGACGCCGCATACTGCAGAAACGTCTCGCGGAAGAGGTGACAGTCATGGTACACTCGCAGCAGGACCTTGAAATGGCGCAGGAGGCTTCAAACATCCTCTTCGGAAAATCAACTAAGGAATCGCTGCTGAAACTTGACGAGCAGACGCTTCTCGATGTCTTCGCCGGCGTGCCGCACTTTGAGGTGGAGAAGACCTCTGTCATTGGCAAGCCTCTCATAGAGGTGCTCACCGCCGATGCTGCTGTCTTCGCATCGAAAGGCGAGATGCGAAAACTGACACAGGGCGGCGGAGTCTCCATAAACAAAGAGAAACTTTCTGATGCAAACAATGTTGTCTGCGAAGCGGATTTCCTTGACGGGAAGTATCTTCTCGCTCAGCAGGGCAAGAAAAAATATTTCCTAATTATTGCGAAATAATTTGTGGGATTGGCAGATTTTTTGTAACTTTGCGCACTGAAAACTGAAAGACGGGTCCCATGCCGATGT
>CALZMB010000266.1 GCA_945788485.1 uncultured bacterium
TACGGCTCGCGTTCTCTTTGAAGAGAAGGTTTATCTTGTTCATCGCTTTTGGTGTTTTTTTTGTTTTTGTTTTTGTTTTTGTTTTCTTCGACCTGGTAGAAGAACACGTGGGGGCTATGCCCTGACGGCAGTGATGAAGTTGCTGAGCAGGGAGATGTCTTTGAGGGCGGGGGCTGTCTCGAAACGGGAGTTGATGTCGATGCCGATGCATTGCGGATGGCGGAAGGCTTTCACTTCTTCAACATCGTCAGGCGAGATGCCGCCGGACAAGAGGAAGGGGATGTCTCCGTCGTACTGTTGCAGCAGCTCCCATTCGAACTTCTTTCCTGAACCGCCAGCCGTGTCGCTTTTCGTGTCGAACAGCAGCATGTCGATATGCCCTTCGTAGCTGCGCCATCGTTTCACGTCGTCTGCCTCGCGCACGTTGATGGCTTTGATGATTTTGATGTCAGGCGCGATGTCCGGAACGAGGGTGGAACGCAGGTTGTCGATATAGGTCGCTGATTCAGAACCGTGAAGCTGTATGTAGTCGAGCTTGTAGTTATACACCCTCGTGACGATGTTCTGAGGCATGTCGTCGACAAAGACTCCGACTTTCTTTATCTTCGCGGCTGTATTGTCTGCCTTGTCCTGGCTGATGTCTATTGAAGCCATGTCAGGGATGATGCCTGCGTGTGTAGATAGTTCGCTGACATATCTCTGGCTCTTCGGACAGAAGATGAGGCCTATCATGTCGATGTCTAATGCCATGACTTTCTCTATGTTCTGCGCCTCGCGCATTCCGCAAACTTTTATCTTCATATTCTGGGTTGGGTTTATGGGTTTGACGTTCCGGCTTCGGCAAGTTGCGTAATGAGTTCTTTCAGTGCTTTGCCGGGATTGCCGGTTTTCATGAAAGTCTCTCCGATGAGGAATCCGCGGTAGCCTGCGCCACGCAGTTGTCGTATTGTCTTTGCGTCAGAAATGCCGCTCTCGCTGACGAGGCACATATCGTTTGGCAGGAGCCGTGAGAGGCGGAAAGAGTTGTCCACCGATGTGATGAACGTCCCGAGGTTGCGGTTGTTTACACCGCACATGTCGGGTTCGAGTTCCGCGTATTCTGTCTCACGCTCATGGTGTGTCTCAAGCAGCACCTCAAGTCTCAGCTCGTGGGCACGCCGTATCAGTGCTCTGCATTCAGCTTTCTTCAGGACGGACGCGATAAGCAGGACGGCGGAAGCGCCGCATCGGCGTGCCTGGAAGAGCTGGTATTCGTCGATGATGAAATTCTTGTACAGCACAGGCAGTGTCACTCCGCTTTCTCTTGCCATGGTGACGTAGCTGTCTTCGCCTCCAAAGAATTGGTTGTCGGTGAGGATGCTTATTGCCGACGCTCCGTTCTCTTGATAGGCGAGAGGGATGAGTTGAGGCTTGCCCTCTTGCATTATCCATCCTTTGGATGGCGAGCGCCTTTTGAACTCAGAGATGATGCCTGTCTCGCTGTTGAGCAGCGCGTCTCTCATCGACGGCACTTGTGTCGTGTCCATCATCTTTTCAACTTCGGCATAGAGTGTGGCGGGAGAAAGTGCCGCTTTGAAATCTGCAACCTCTATGCGCTTGTGTGCCACAATATTGTCTAAGATGTCTGCCATTGTATTCTGTCTTGGTTTCTGTTGAGGAGAGGGTCAGCTGTTCAGCGCGACGAATTTCTTCAGCGTTGCATACGCTTTCCCGCTTTCGAGCGATTCGCGTGCGATGGCGATGCACTCGTTGATGTCTTTCTTGTTGCGTTCCATCACCTGTATGGCGAAGGCGGCATTGGCGATGACAACGTTGGTCTGGTCGGGCAGGGCCTTGTTTTGCAGCACATTGTCGAATATCTGATGTGCGCTCTCTTTCGTCTCGCCTCCAGAGATGTTTTCTGCACATGCCTGTGGCATGCCGATGTCAGAGGGAGAGAAGATTTTCTCATAGTCGTTGCATGTGATTTTGAAGTTGCTGGTGAGCGAAATCTCGTCATATCCCTGTATGGAGTTCTCTATTGCGTAGTCTATGCCAATGCGTTGATACATATTGTTATATAGGCGCATCTGATCGAGATTGGCAACGCCGAGCAGCTGACATTTCGGCTGTGAGGGATTGACGATTGGCCCGAGGAGATTGAAGATGGTAGGGAATCCGATATGTTTTCTGACAGGTGCGACAAATTTCATTGCTTTTGCGAAGAGCGGCGCATGGAGATAGACGATGCCTGCCTCGTTGATGGAGCGGTTGAGGATGTCGATGTCGTTAGTGAACTTCACGCCGTATGCCTCGATGACGTTGCTTGCGCCCGAAACGCTTGTCGCTGCCACATTGCCGTGCTTCGCCACTTTGTAGCCTGCCCCGGCAACGACGAAACATGCGCAAGTGGAGATGTTGAAGGTGTTTTTGCCGTCGCCTCCCGTGCCCACGATGTCGATATATCGTTCGCAGTTGAGCAGTGCCGGCACGCCGGTTTCAAGGATGCCGTCTCTGAATCCGAGCAGTTCGTCAACTGTGATGCCGCGCATCTGCAGGCAGGTGAGCAGGGCGGTGATTTGTTCGTTAGGAACTTCTTCTCTTGTGATGGCGAGCAGGATGTTGTACATCTCTTCTCGCTGCAGCACCTCGTGGCAGAGCAGACGTGCCAGGATTTCTTTCATGTTCATTGTTGTATGTTTGGTTTTGTGTCTCCGACACCTTATATATATAGGGCGAGGGATGTGTTGTTGTTATGTTTCCTGAAGGATGAAAACCAAAAAAAAGACCTGCCGCAAGAACGACAGGCCTTTTTAGGATATTGCATATCTACGTATATGGCTCAGCGACTCACGAACTTTGGATTCTTGAGTTGTGCCACCACCAATATGTAGAAACGTTTGCTTTCATATTTCTGTATAATACTACTGTTTTGTAATATTTCGACTGCAAAAGTACGAATATAATTTCAATCCACCAAATTTTTTGTCGTTTTTCTTACGTTTAGTGTTCTGATTTTAAGTTTTCCCGTACTTTCAGGCATACTTTCAGCGCATAATGCCGCTTTCAGCATATTCTGCGTGCTCCGTTTCCGATATGCACATCATGTATGCGTGGGTCGATGCCGAATTTTGCTTTGTATTTTTCTTTTGCGACAGCGATGAACTTGTCGTAGAGTTCTTCGCGCACGAGGTTTATCGTACATCCGCCGAATCCACCTCCCATGATTCGCGATCCTGTCACCCCACATTCTTTTGCTATGTCGTTGAGGAAATCGAGTTCTTCACAGCTGACTTCGTAATCTTTCGAC
>CALZMB010000267.1 GCA_945788485.1 uncultured bacterium
CATGTTGCGGCAGAATGCCGGCAAATCTTGTATATGTCTCATAAAGTGTTATTTATTTTTCCGGAAGCTGTTGATATACCTTTATTCTTTCTTCGCGAACTGTGAGGGCGTTACGCCGCACACGTTGCGGAAAGCGCGCACGAAGCTGGTGTAGTCGTTGAATCCGCAGCGGTCTGCCACCTCCCGCAGGCTCAGTTCCGGGTGGCGTTCGAGCATCCGCTGTGCGCGGGACACCTTTATGCGCTGTATGTATTGCGCCGGCGTGCAGTTTGTGACAGCCGAGAGCTTGCGGTAGAACTGGCTGTAGCTCATGCACATCTTCGCCGCGACGGCGTTGACGTCGGCTTGCCCGAAGCTGTTGAGCATGACATACACCGTGTCTGTGACCTTGATGAGGAACGCCTCTTCCTGTGCAGAGAGCATCGCGGGCATTGCTTGTGCCTGTCCGTCAGCCGCAGTATTCTCGATGGAATCGGCGTTTTTCACATTCTCAGCGGTGTTCTCTGCTGTTTCCGCCAGTATGTTGTTTGAGGCTGAGAATTTCTCTCGCAGCTGCTGGCGTTGTTCGAGCAGTTTCCTTATGCGCATCCTCAGCTCCTCAGTGCTGAACGGTTTTGTGATGTATGCGTCGGCTCCCGCCTCCACGCCTTTTATCTTGTCCTCCTCCGTCACTTTCGCCGTCAGGATGATGACGGGTATGTGGCTTGTGAGGAAGTCGGCGCGTATGTTGCGGCACATTTCCAGTCCGCTCATGCCCGGCATCATGAGGTCGGTGACGATGAGGTCTGGTATGAGTGCTTTGGCGCGCTCCTGTCCCTCCATGCCGTTGCGTGCGTAATAAACGGCGTAGTCTTTTGAGAGCAGCGAACCGATATATTCCGCCACGTCGCGGTTGTCCTCGACGACGAGAATGCGTCTCTCGTCGTTGTCTTTCGCTGTGTCTTCGGGCGCGGCGTCTGTTTCAGGCAGCGTGTCGATGAGCTGCCTTGCTGTCGCCGTCTCTTTCTTCGTCTCCGCCATCCTGTCTCTGAACTCCTGCCGCACGGGCACTTCGATATGGAATGTCGTGCCGCGTTTCAGTTCGCTCTCCACCGTCAGTTTCCCTCCTACCGAATCGATTATCTGCTTCACGAGCGCCAGTCCGAGGCCTGTCCCTATGTTCTGCGATTCCGTCTCCGCCTGATAGAACGGCTCGAAGATTCTCGACATCGTCTCCTCGTCCATGCCGTCGCCCGTGTCCTCCACATCGACGTGCAGCGTTGCGCCGTCGTTGCGTATCTTCACGCTGACCCTTCCGTATTCCGGAGTGAATTTCATGGCGTTCGACAAGAGGTTGCCCATCACTTTCTCCACATAGTCCGGCACGAAGTCCATCACCGTCTTCTGGTCGTTGAAGCAGAGCAGTTCGATGTTGCGGCTGCGTGCGTAGTCGCGGTATGAATCCACCACCATGCCTATGAATGTCGAGATGTCTCCGCAGCGCCAGTCGGCGTTTCCCACCGCCGATTTTATCTTCGCTATGTCGAGCAGCTGGTTGATGAGGGCGAGCAGGCGGTTTCCCTGCCGGTGAATGGTGTGTGCCTTCTCCGCCACGCCGGCGTTGTCCGCCGCCGTGTTCTGCAGATCTTCGCTCAGTCCGAGGATTACGGTGAGCGGCGTGCGGAACTCGTGCGTGATGTTTGTGTAGAACGTCTCGCGCATCGCGCTGAGTTTCTTCAGCGCCTCGTGGCTCCGCGCCTTCACCCGTTGGGCGTACATTGTCATGCAGAACAGCGCGAGCACGAGAATTATTATGATGGCGAAGACGGCGAAGCCGATGTTGCGCATCGTCTTCTCTTGCGACAGCTCGTTCTGCGCCGTCTGCACGAGCTGCTCCTGCCGTTGCTGTTCGATGCTGAGGCTTGTGCTCTGCATACGGTTGACATCCTCCATGTTGATGATGCCGTCCTCCAGTTCGGTGGCTTTCTCGTGATATGCGAGGGCCTTGGCGTTGTCGCCCCGGCGTTTCGACAGCTTATAATAGAGGTGGTATATCTCCGCGAGATGCTCGTTGCTCTCTATCCGTCGTGCTATGCCTTCGGCTTCGGCGAGATATTTTTCCGCCATTCCATCGTCGTTTTTCGCGTAGTATATGCCTACGAGTGCTATGAGCGCGTTCAGCGTGTGCCAGTCGTCTTTCGATGCCGACATTATGCCGTGCGCCTTCTCATATTCCGCGAGGGCCTTGTCATACAGCTTCTGTTTCTCGTACAGTCCGCCGAAGAAGGTGTGGCAGAGAGCGATGCCGAGCTGGTTGTCGGCGTTCTTGTTGTGCTGCATCGAGCGTTCGTAGTAAATCTGTGCGCTGTCCATTCGCCCTTTCTTCTCGAAGATAGCCCCGATGTTGGCGCAGTTTATCGCCTGCCCAATGTCGCTGCCGAGGGCTTTCTCCCCGGCGAGGGCGAGGCGCAGTATGCTGTCGGCGCGCTGGTAGTTGCCGAGCGTGAGATAGACGTTTGCCAGTCCGTTCAGCGAGATGACGATGTTCTTGCGCGCGACAAACGCCGTGTCGGTGTTGTCTCTCGACATGACGAGCGCGCTCTGGTGGTATTCGTGCGCCATGGGCAGTATTCCCATGCGGCGGTAGTCGGTGCCGATGTTGTTCAGCGCCTGCACCCATTCGAGGCTGTCGTTCATCTCCTTCGCCATCTTCAGCGCGGCGGAGTGTTTCTTCAGTGCCTCGTCATACAGGCAGCTGTTGCGTTTCGCGTCGCCCCACAGCCTCAGCGTCATCACCTCTCCCAGTGTGTTCCCCTCTTTCTGCATCCGTTTCTGCATGTCGGCGAAGGCGTTGTCGTCGGTCGCCGTGCGCACTATGCTGTCTGTCTGCCGGCGTTCGGCATGGCTTATGCCTTTGCCGCTCTCGTCGCCGCAGGCGGAGAGCAGGAGCATCAGGCTGCCGCAGGCGGAGAGCAGGGCGCGCGTGGCGGTTCTATGTTTATCAATGTGATGTGTCATCTCGATATGTCTTTCGGTTTCTCATCTGCAAAATTACGGATTTTATTTCATATTACATAACATTATGTATATTTTTTTAATAAAAACCCGATAGCCTGTGGCGGCTGGAAGACAAAAAACCTGTGACAGCTGTAAGACAAAAACCTGTGGCAGCTGTAAGACAAAAACCGAAAAAACCCCTTGTGCTTGATGCGAATGTCTCTTCGAGCCATTGATGATGTAGCCGCCTGAATAGCCTGGAAGGCTATACTAAGCGAAGCGGTCGTAACCGGGGACGAAGTCCT
>CALZMB010000268.1 GCA_945788485.1 uncultured bacterium
CGTCAAGCTCCACGACGATGTCTTTCTGCTTCGCCGCCGCGTCCTTGTCGGCTTTCTTCTCTGTCGCGGGGGCGGCTTTCTTCTTGCCGTTGCCCTTCTTGTCGGCGGCAATCTTCTTCGCAGCGTCTGCCGCAGCCTTCTTCTTGTTAGCATCCTCAAGGTCTTTCAGCAGGCGGTAGTCTTCTTCGCTGAGGCGGAAACGGTCGTACGCGTCCTGGTTCAGGAACACGAGGAAGAGGTCTTCTTCCGTCCCCCACGAGGCGTGGTTGCGCATTCCGTAGCGTTCGTTGGCGAAGAGGATGGCGTTGCCGTCCATCACCCATCGCGGCGAAGAGCTGGTGTACGCGCTCTGCGTGATGTTCGTCACCTTGCCGCCCTGCGCCGATACGACGGCGACATCGGCATACGGGTCGCGCTTGTTGCCGATGATGCTGAGGGTGAAGCATTTGCCGTCGGGCGACCAGGCGTAGCTGAAGCCGCCGCGGCGAGACATCCACATCGAGCCGTCTGTCACCTGGCGCACCTTGCCAGAGGCGATGTTGAGCACCATGAGGCGGTTGCGGTCTTCGATGAAGGCTATCTCCTTGCCGTCGGGAGAATACTGCGGCATCGCACGGTCAAGGTCCGACGCGGCGATACGCTCTTCTTTGAACGTCATGGCGTTGGAGAAGTCGGGGTCGTTCTTGCGCGCCATAGTGATGCGGTAGAGCTGGTAGCGGCCGTCGCGGTAGCTGTCATAGACAATCGAACGGCCGTCGGGAGAGAACGACGGCGAGCTTTCTGCCGCTGCGGTGTGCGTCAGCTGGCGTGTCGTGGGGTATTTCGTTGTCGTGACAAACAGTTCGCCACGGCTGATGAATGCCAGCTGCTTGCCGTCGGGAGAGACGTCGGCGTCAGACGTGCGGCGCGGCGTGAGCGTGGCAATAGTCTCTTCGTCGTCGCGCGTGACGGCAACAGGGAGACGGCGCGTCGCGCCGTCAGGCTCGCGGAGATAGATGTCGCCATCGTAGGTGTAGCAGAGCCTGCCGGTGCGGCTGATAGAGAGGAAGCGCACGGGATAGTCGCTGTAGGATGTCACCTGCGTCAGCTTCGTCGCGTCAGCGTACGGGAACGACCACACGTTGAACGACTTGCCGTCGCGCTCGGAGAGGATATACACCGTCTTGCCGTCTGCCGAGATAACCGGGTTGCGGTCTTCCCCCGCATGGCGGGTGAGGTTGGTGTGACGGCGGCTCTTGAGGTCGTAGCTCCAGATGTCGCGTGTGATGGACGAGGTGTGATGCTTGCGCCACTCGTCTTCGCCGCCCTTGCGGTCTTGATAGAGCATCGTCTTGCGGTCGGGAGTGAAGACGATGGCCTCGGCGGGCGTGCCAAGCACCTGCACCGGACGGCCGCCATCGACCGACACCTTATACACCTCCGTCTGCGAACGGTGGGAGAAGAGCATACTGGACGCCTGCTTCTGGATGGCGGCGTTGTAGAGGATGTGCTTGCCGTCGGGAGTGAAGGCGGCGGGTATCTCTGGCATGCTGTTGTGCGTCAGGCGTTTCGCCGCGCCGCCATCTGCCGGCATGATGAAGATGTCGTAGTTGCCGTGGCGGTCGCTCGCGAAGGCGATATGCTTGCCGTCGGGCGACCAGAGCGGGTATGCCTCGTAAGACGGGAGGGTCGTCAGACGGGTGGCGACGCCGCCGTCAACCCCGATTTTGTAGATGTCGCCCTTGTAGCAGAACAGCACGGCGGTGCCGTCGGGCGAGATCTGTACGTCGCGCAGCCAGCGCGCGCTGTTGTCCGCCTGCGCCGCGGAAAGCGTCTGAGACAGCGGAAGGGCTGCCAGAAGAAGTGTCAGGATTTTGTTTTTCATAAAATTTATATTAGGTGAATATTTGCTGCACCAACGTCCCGGACGCAAATGTCGTCAAGAACGCAAATGTCGTTAAGAACGTCACGAACGTTATGAACGTTATTATCGTCCGTAACGTTATTATCGTCCGTAACGTTATTATCGTCCGTAATGTTTGTCCTCATCGCAACGACGCAAACGCGCTCCTCACAACAAACCACGCGTGCATCAAGAGGGTGTCGGCGAGACCGTAGTGGCGGCGCATCGTATGGAATCGCTCTGCCAACGACTGCCGGTGAGACTGCACGCTCATGCCTCCGCGGAGATAATGGCACACCGTCTGATGCACGTTGCAGTTGGAGAGCTTCTGCCGCTCTGCCTCTTTCATCACGCGGATGCACCAATCGACATCTGCCGACACGCGATAGCGAAGGTCGTAGCGTATGCCGCGCGCGATGGCTGTGTTGGCATAGAACGCCTGGTGGCAGACAAGCATGCCGTGGCGGAACGAACGCCATGTCAGACGCTCGGGCGCAGAATGGTGGCGTTTGCCGATGACCGCGCCCTGCTCGTCGGTGATGTCCGTCTCGCCGTATATCACGCCGTAGCCCGCAGGAGAGGCGGAAGCGGCGGCGGCGATGGTGGCGACGGTTGAGGGAGAGGCAAGCGTGTCGCCCGCGTTGAGATAGCACAGATAGTCGCCGGTGGCGAGGGCGAGGCCTTTGTTCATAGCGTCATACAGACCCGTGTCGCGCTCGGAGACGATGCGAATCTGATGGCCTTTATGGTGGAGATAGCTTGAAGTCTTGTATTGCTCGGCAAGGGCAACGGTATCGTCGCGGCTCTTGCCGTCGATGATGATATGCTCGATGTCATCGTAAGTCTGGCGACTCACGCTGTCGAGGGTGCGCTGCAGGACTGCAGCAGCGTTGTATGTACAGGTGATGAGTGTGATTTTCATATATCAGCAAAAAAATGGCATGGATAAGTTTACGGACGTTTCATTCTCCGTCCAGGGCTTCCGTCACGCCCCCACGCCCGTGCAGCGCGCTCCAGATGCTGTAGCGCGCCTCGGCATTATGACGTTGCAAGGTCTCGAAAACCTTTGTCATGGCGTCGCGCTTCGTCGCCGTCTCGTAGGGACAGGGCGTCTTCTGCTTCTCAAGGCCGAGAAGGGCGGCAAGCTCGCGGATGAGCGGCTCGGGGACAAGATAGAGCGGACGGATGACAGTGAGCGGATAATGGCGCATCGGCATCGAGGGCGTGATGCTGTGGAGAGAACCATCGTAGGTCATGTTCATGAGAAACGTCACTATCACATCGTCTTGATGATGTCCCAACGCTACCTTGTTGAAGCCCTCAGAGGCGGCGAAAGAGAAGAGTGCCTTGCGGCGGTTCCACGAGCAGAGAAAGCATTTCGTCTTGCGGCGGTGAGC
>CALZMB010000269.1 GCA_945788485.1 uncultured bacterium
GCCAGTCCGGCAGGTATGGAGATGAGCTGCCTGATGACAGGCACAAGTCTTCCGGTCAGTGTGGCTACGACGCCATGGTCGTCAAAGAATTTCTCGCTGCGTCTGACTTTCTCTTCGTTGAGCAGGCATCGGTGTCCCCATTTGCTGTTTGCGAAAGCATAAACTATGGGTCGTCCGAGATAGAAGGCGAGGAAATAGTTTATCGTCGCACCCATATCGGCTCCGAGTGTCGCTACGATGATGAGCAGGAAGACATTCTGTTCGCCTGTCGCATGTGCATGATAGGCAGCCGGAGGCAGCACAATCTCAGAGGGGAAAGGAATGAACGTGCTCTCTATCGTCATAAGGAGGAAGACATTGAGATAGCTGAGCTGGTCGAGGAGAAAGCTGAATATTTCTGTGAACATTATTTTCCTTTGTTATCTTTCAGACCTACGGTTGAGTTGAAGACGAGGTGTCCGTCTGTCGTGTCCGGGTCGATATTGAAATATCCGATTCGGTTGAACTGCAGGTAGGAGAGTGCAGGCAGCTGTGCGGCATACTCTTCGACGAAAGCCTTCGTGTTGATGTTCAGGCTATTCGGGTTGAGGAAAGGTTTCATGGCATCGATGCCCCGCACGCCATGCTCTTTCTCGTACTGTTTGATGGCGTCGCGCGGGTTCTCGCATGTCCAGAGACATTCGTAGTTGCGTACCTCGGCTGGCAGGCAGTGGCTGCAGCTCACCCAGTGGATTGTGCCTTTCACCTTGCGGTCAGCGCCTGGCGTGCCGGCTTTTGATTCTGGGTCGTATGTGCAGTGTACGGCGGTGACATTGCCTTGTTCATCCTCTTCAAACCCTGTGCAGTTAAGGATATATGCTCCTTTGAGACGTGTCTCCTTGCCCGGATAGATGCGGAAGAATTTCTTGTCGGCTTCTTTCTTGAAGTCATCGCGCTCTATCCACAGCTCTCTTGAGAATGTGATGGTGTGTGTGCCGTCCTCAGGCCGCTCGGGGTTGTTCACCACTTCCAACTCTTCAGACTGTCCTTCCGGATAGTTGTCGATGATGAGTTTCAGCGGATTGAGAACAGCCGAGACACGTGTGGCGCGCTCGTTGAGGTCTTGACGTGCCGCTGCTTCCATGAGTTTGATGTCGTTGAGGGCGTCGAAGTTGGTGTAGCCAATAGAATCAATGAATTTCAATATCGCCTCTGGAGAATATCCGCGTCGTCTGATGCCGCAGATGGTAGGCATACGCGGGTCGTCCCATCCGTTCACCACGCCTTCTTTTGTCAGAATGAGAAGGTTGCGCTTCGACATGAGAGTATAGTTGAGGTTGAGCTTGTTGAACTCGAACTGCCGCGGTCTGTTGTCCTCGATATTGTCCGTCTCGCCTTTCCATTCTTTTATCCATGTGACAAAGAGGTCGTAGAGCTCGTGATGTGGGACGAACTCAAGAGTGCAGATGGAGTGTGTGACACCTTCGAGATAGTCCGACTGTCCGTGTGTGAAGTCGTACATCGGATATGCGTTCCATTTGTTTCCTGTGCGCCAGTGCTCCATGTTCAGCACACGGTACATGAAAGGGTCGCGCAGGTGCATATTAGGCGAAGCCATATCAATCTTTGCCCTGAGCACCATCTTCCCGGGTTCCATCTTCCCTGAGTTCATCTCTTCAAAGAGCCGGAGGCTCTCTTCTGCAGGCCTGTCTCTGAACGGAGAGTGTGTGCCCGGCGTTGTCGGTGTGCCTTTCTGCTGCGCTATGGTTTCCGCCGATTGTTCATCGACGTATGCCCTGCCGTTCTTTATGCACCAAACGGCGAAGTCCCACAGGTCTTGAAAATAGTCTGAGGCATAGACTAACTTGCCCCATTTGAAGCCCAGCCACTCTATGTCGTGCTTGATGGCTTCGACATATTCCGTGTCTTCTTTCTGAGGGTTGGTGTCGTCCATGCGCAGGTTGCAGACGCCTCCGAACTTCTCTGCCACGCCAAAGTCCATAGCGATTGCTTTCGCGTGTCCGATGTGCAGGTAGCCGTTAGGCTCTGGCGGGAAACGTGTCTGTAGCCGCCCGCCGTTCTTGCCTTCTTCAAGGTCTTTCTTTATTATCTGTTCTATGAAGTTCAGAGACTCTTTCTTTTCTTCGATAGGTGATGTTTCTGTAGCCATATAATTATGTTGTTGTTTGTTCTATGGATGATGTTTCTTATTTCTTCAGCCATTTGTCGAGCCAGTTGAAGAATGTTCTCTGCCAGAGCACACCGTTCTGTGGCTTGAGAACCCAGTGGTTCTCGTCGGGGAAGATGAGCAGTTCGGCGGGGATGCCTTTAAGACGTGCTGCATTGAAAGCGCCGAAGCCCTGGTTGGCATTGATGCGATAGTCCAGCTCGCCATGGATGCACAGTATTGGAGTGTCCCATTTGTCAACAAAACGATGAGGCGAGTTGTCGTAGGTCTGCTTTGCACGTCCTGTCTGGTCTTTGTTCCAATAAGCGTCGTCATATTCCCAGTTGGAGAACCACACCTCTTCTGTATCGGTGTACATCGATTCGAGGTTGAAAGCTCCGTCGTGCGAGATGAATGCCTTGAATCTCTTGTCGTGGTGTCCGGCGAGGTAATATACGGAGAAACCTCCGAAACTTGCGCCCACACATCCCAGACGGTCTTTGTCAACGTATGGCAGAGTGCAGGCATCGTCGATGGCTGTCAGATAGTCTTTCATGCACTGTCCGGTCCAGTCGCCAGAGATTCTCTCGCACCATTCGCTGCCGAAACCGGGGAGTCCGCGGCGGTTAGGAGCCACGATGACATATCCGTTGGCAGCCATTATCTGGAAGTTCCAGCGATATGACCAGAATTGGCTGACCGGACTTTGTGGTCCGCCTTCGCAGAAGAGGAGGGTGGGGTACTTCTTGTTCGGGTCGAAGTCGGGAGGCAGGATGATCCACGAGAGCAGGTCTTTGCCGTCTGTTGTCTTTGACCAGCGCGGCTCCACATTGCCGAATGTCAGTTCGCGGTAGAAATCAGTGTTCTCGTTTGTCAGCTGACAGCATTTTGTCGTTGCGGCGTTCTTGCCCGGAGTGATGAGGTAGAGCTCGTCGCCCTGCGACATGCTGTGTCTTGACATCAGCAGGTCTTCCTTGCCTTTCTTTGTTGCAGAGGCGATGGCCTTCACAGAGCCGAAGTCCATCTGGTCGTCGGTGAGCTGAATGACAGTGCCCTTCAGGTCGGTCTTGTACAGATTGACACATCCGTGCCATACGCCGATGAAATAGAGCGTCTTTGAATCCTTCGCC
>CALZMB010000270.1 GCA_945788485.1 uncultured bacterium
CCTGCGGTATTCCGAATATCATGGTGTCGTCGATGAGCGTCTCCCACCATACCGCCGTCATTGTTCCAGGCACCGGCGCGCCTATCACTTTCCCGATGCCGAGTGTCTTATACACCCACGGGAAACCATGTCCGTTAGAGTAGTCGTTCTCGCACACGAGCACGCACGACGGTTTCGTCCACTTGTTGAAAGGGTCTGAGCCGACGTATTTCCCGTGCGGCACAAACTGCTGGTATTCTTTTCCGGCAAGCAGCGTGCAGAGGTCGTCGTGCAGCCATCCGCCTCCGTTGTGGCGTTCGTCCACGATGGCGGCCTTGCGGTTGCGGTTCTTGTCGGACAGGAGTTCGCGATAGACGGTGCGGAAGCTCTCGCTGTTCATCTCCTTCACATGAACGTATGCGAGCTGTCCGTTCGAGAGCGAATCGACGAGGCGTCTGTTGCGCTCCACCCACCGTTTGTAGAGGAGTTCGTTCTCCGCCTTCGCCGAGATGGGCTTCGTCACGATGTCTGATGTATTCCCGGTCTTCGGGTCGCGTATTGTGAGGCGGACGCGCTTGCCCGCCTTTCCGTCGAGCATGGCGTTATAGTCTTGCCGTGCCGCTATCTTCTGCCCGTCGATGGCGGTGATGACGGTTCCGCGCACGACATTTTTCTGTTTCAGCGCGAGCGGCGAGTTAGGTATGACCTCCTCGACACGTATTCCCTCGCCCTCGTAGCTGTCGTCGGTGAAGATGCCGAGCGATGCCGTCTGCATGGCTGCTCCGCCGCCGTAGTAGCGTGCGCCGGTGTGCGAAGCGTTGAGTTCGCCGAGCATCTCGCTGAGCATGTCGCGGAAGTCGTAGTTGTTGTTGATATGCGGGAGGAAGCGGACGTAGGTCTTGTAGCACCGTTCCCAGTCGGTGTTGTGCATGTTCTCAATATAGAATTTCTCTTTCACCTGCCGCCAGATGTGGTTGAACATGTAGAGGCGTTCCTGATAGGGACGGTAGTTGAAGTCCGCCTCGAAGCTCACGGGCTTCGCCGTCGCTGTCTTGAAGTCGATTTTC
The DNA here is from genome assembly GCA_945788485.1 of uncultured bacterium. Taxonomy (GTDB): domain Bacteria; phylum Bacteroidota; class Bacteroidia; order Bacteroidales; family Bacteroidaceae; genus Prevotella. The sequence continues at coordinate 1,047 of CALZMB010000270.1, forward strand.
TGTATGCCTTTCTGTCCGGCTACGAAGATGTTCTTCATCTTCTTGTCGGTCTGCATCGTCCCTGCCACGCCTTTCAGCACGCGTTCGGTCTTCTCTTCCTTGAGGTCGCGCCGCCACAGGTCGTAGCCTCCTTCGAAGCGTGTCTCGTAGTAGAGCGTGTCGCCCGTGACAGAGAGGATGGCGTCGGCGACGCTCGAGGAGTTCACCGTCAGCCGGACTGTTCTGTCACGGCAGTTGTCGAGGTCGAGCACGAGGGGTTTCACGGCAGGCTTCGCGGCGGCGTTCTTTCCGCCGTTCTTGCCTTTCGCCTTGCCGTTGCCTTTCTTTGGCTGTTTGTCTTTGCCGGCGGAGGCTTTGTCGTTTTCTGCCTTCTTCTCTTTCTCTGCCTCAGCGAGTAGTTCCTTCTCTTCTTTCGTCATGAGGAATTTCTCGTAGGCGTCTTGATCGAAGAACATGATGTAATAGTCAGATTCCGCGCCCCAGCTGCCATGGCTTCTGAATCCGGCGCGGTCGCTCTCGAACATCATCGCTTTTCCTCCGAGCACCCATTTGGCGTTTCCTTCGCTGTATCCGCTCTCTGTCACGTTGACGATTTTCTGCGAGCCGTCAGCGGGGACGAGTGCTATGTCTGGGCTGTTCCAGCCTCCTGTGCCGATGTATGAGGCGAGCAGCCAGCGGCTGTCGGGGCTCCACTGGAACCAGAGGTCGCCGTCAGAATACGAGAAATTATATTTCCCGTCCATCACGGTGCGCTCGGCGCGCGTCTTCACATCGACGACACAGAGGTCAGCCCTGTTCTTGAAGAACGCCACAAGCTTTCCGTCGGGCGAGAACTCGGGCTGCAGCGAGACGCATCCGTTATCTACGAGCTGCTCCTCTACGATGTCTGTCGCGTATGTGAAGCTCTTCTCGTCGCTGTTCTTTATCTTCGCGATGTATATCTGCCACAGCCCGTCGCGCTCAGAGTCATAGACAATCGAGCGTCCGTCAGGCGAGAACGCTACGGTGCGCTCCTGCTCCGGCGTGTCGGTGATGCGGCGCGTGGTTGCATATTCTGTTGATGTGACATACACGTCGCCGTGCGCCACGAACGCCACTTCCTTGCCGTCGGGCGAGACACTGATGTTGCGCGCTCCGCTGCGCAGCACCTTGCGCACGAGGTCCTGGTCCTGCTTGTCGGTGACAACAGTGACGTTTAGCTTTGTCGGCTCTGCCGCTCCTGCCGCCATGGTGTAGATGCTGCCGTCCTGTGTGAAACAGAGCGTGCCGGCTGACGACATGGTGAGATAGCGCACGGGGTTCTGAGTGAAACGCGTGAGCTGCGTCGCGCGCTCTGCCCCGCCCTCGCCTTTCACGCTGCGGCGATAGACATTGAAGGTGCCGTCTGCCTCGCTGAGATATGCGAAATGCTCGCCGTCGGCATACCACACGGGGTTTCTGTCCTCGCCGGCGAAGGTCGTCAGCTTGGTGTGCGCGCCGTCTTTCAGCATCCAGATGTCGCGCGCGACGGACGATGTATGGTGTTTGCGCCACGGGTCCTCATATCCTTTCATGTCATGATAGAGCATCTCGCCCTTGCCGTTGATGCTGATATCGCACATCGTGAGGGGCGAGAAGAGACGCGGCCTGCCGCCGCCGAGCGACACTTCATACACCTGGCTGAAGATGCTTAAAGGGAAGATGACGCTCTGTGCCGAGGGGCGCAGGGCCGCCTCGACGAGCAGCGTGTTGTTGTCCTTGAACGTAATAGGCATCTCGTTCGCGCTGTTTGTCGTGAGACGTGTCGGCGTACCGCCGTTGCAGGACATCACATAGACATCCATACTGCCCTCGCGTGCCGACGCGAAAGCTATCTTAGTGCCGTCGGGGCTCCACACCGGCGCGGCGTCGTAGGCAGCGTTGGTGGTGAGCTGATGTGCCACGCCGCCTTTCGACGAGACGGTGTAGATGTCGCCCTTATAGCTGAAGGCTATCGTGCTGCCGTCAGGAGAGATGGCGGGATAGCGCATCCACAACACCTCGCCATGCGCCATGTTGCATAGCGTCACGGCAAGAAGGATAAGAAGACTGTACTTTTTCATAACTCATGTTATTTTTGTTACTGTGGTGCGAAAAATTTCGCCAAACCACATCTATTAGTTTAATATCTCATCACTTACAAATGTTCTGTATTTTTTTTTGATTTGAAATTGATTGAGCAGC
>CALZMB010000271.1 GCA_945788485.1 uncultured bacterium
TTTGTACCGCTCGGTGAGCTGCACGAGGCGGTATTTCCCGCTGACGGCATTGAAGAAGCTCTCCACCGACGGCGTGGCGGTGCCGAGCACCACGTCCGGGAAAGTGCCGGTGACGCGTGTCATCATCATCGCCACGCTGCGCGCATGGTAGCGGGGAGCCGGGTCTTGCTGCTTGAACGACGCCTCATGCTCCTCGTCGATGATGATCAGCCCCAAGCGTCTGAATGGGAGCAACGCCGCCGAGCGAGCGCCGAGAATGATGTCGAACGGCTTGTCGGAGAACTGTTTGCGCCACACCTCCACACGTTCCGCGTCGCTGTAGCGCGAGTGGTAGATGCCGAGGCGGTTGCCGAAGACACGGTGCAGCCTCGATGTTATCTGCACCGTCAGCGCAATCTCGGGCAGGAGATACAGCACCTGCTCGCCTCGGTCGATGCAGTCTTGTATCATGCGGATGTATATCTCTGTCTTCCCCGAGCCTGTCACGCCTTGCAGCAGCACGGGCTTTGCGGCTTTCAAGGGCTTCTCCGCAGCCGCTTCAGACGCTTTGCAGAAACGCGGCATCTCGCTGCATATCTCATCATACGCTCTCTGCTGCGCCGGCGAGAGAGGCTTCACCAACTCCGGATGCGGCATGCCCTCGCGGTTCAGCCGCCCCACCTCAACCTCATAAGTCTCAAGCAGATGGCGGTCAACGAGGGCTTTCACTGCCGCCGCCGTGCATTTCGAGACATTCTGCAGCTCCTCGCGCGTCACGGGGGCGACAGGAATCTCCGTCTCTGAGCCGCACAGCGTGTCGTAGTGCGAGAGGGCGAGGTAGTTCGTGAAAACCTCCATCTGGCGGTCGGCTCTCGCCAGCATATTCATTGCGACATGCAGGGCTGTCTCCGTGCGGAAGGGTTCCGTAAGACGGACGTATGTCTCTGTCTTCGGGCGATAGCCCTCTTCCTGCTTCATGCCGGCAGGAAAAGCCATGCTGTAGATGTCGCCGATGGGGCACATGTAATACTCCGCCATCCATTGCCACAGCTTGTACTGCCAGGGCAGCAGCGACGGAGCGTCATCGACGATGTCTATCACGTCTTTCGTAGCCACGGTCTTCCCGTCGGCTGACGGCGCCTCGTCGCGCCCGCACACTATCAGCCCGGTATAAACCTTCGATTTCCCGAGAGGCACAAGTGCCCTGACGAAGGGCTGCACACGATGTTGCATACTCTGAGGGACAGAGTAAGTGAGCAGGCCTTCGAAACCAAGAGGCAATATGACATCGACGTATTTCAACGGAAGGGAGGGTTTGGATAAGCTATCTGATGGCCGCCTGTAACACCCAGTGTCTGATATGAATCACAAAAACCATTATAAACCCCTTGAAAAGGATGGGGGCAGAGCCTTGGTGTTATGCTTTCGCTTTGGCCTTATAAGAGCAGGCTCTTAACGCCCAAAGCGAAAGCATAACACCACCTTCTTTCAGAAGGCTACCATCCTTTTCAAGGCGATAAACAGAAAAAAAACATTTTTTTGGAGAGGCACATATCGTGTATTCCAGTACCGTTACAATATAAAGTTTTTTTCTGTTTATCGCCTTGTGCTTGATGCACCCCCCGAGAGGGTGATGTTGTAGCGGGCTGAAAATATCTGAGCTCGCTCAGGGATGTTCAGACAGCTACAGCATCGTGGCTCGTAAGAGACATCAGCATCAAGCACAAGGGGGTTGTTTCTGTTTTTGTTATTTTCCGGTTGACACAGGATTTCCACAGTGACCCGTTTTTCTGCATACAAAGTTACGCATTTATTCCGCATGCGATGCCTAAGAAAGCAGAGTTTAACAAATATTTCATTGTTTTAGGTTGTACAACAATGATTTACGGGTTAAAGTTTGTAAATACGCCAAGCAATCAGAATAAAAACACTAAATTTGCAGTATAATAGCCTTCTGGCAAGCGTCTGCCTGCACTTGCAGGCAGGACAGGCGACATGCGACATGCAACAACTAACCTTTACACCTTATCCTTATGAAAACCGTCAGACTTCTTCTGCTGCTCGTCACGCTATTTCTCACGGCGGCGGCAGACACCGCGAAAGCACAATTCCCGCGCAAATACAAACGTGTGCTGAACGAGACAGACACAGCGTTCTTCAAGACCGCCGAGGCAAGGCGCGTCGGAGAGCAACTCGTCTTGTATCAGCGTGTCACAGGCGGATGGCCTAAAAACATCGACATGGTGCGCCCGCTCACCGACGAGCAGCGGCACATCGTGGAGCAAGACCGCCTGCACACCGACGACTCCACCGTTGACAACGACGCCACGACGATGCAGATGAACTACCTCGCGCGCCTATACAAAGCGACACGCGACACCCTGTTCAGCAACGCCGTTGAACGGGCGGCGAGATACATCATATCCGGGCAATACGACAACGGCGGATGGCCACAGTTCTGGCCCGGGCCGCATGGCTATCAGGTGCATATCACATACAACGACGGCAATATGGCGCACATCCTCTCGATATTCAGGCTCATCATCGACCGCAAAGCGCCATACGACACCGACATCATAACGGAGGAGATGCGGAAAACAGTGGAGAAATCATTCTGGAAAGGCATCGACTGCATCCTCAACACCCAAATCCGCGTTGACGGGAAACCTACCGTCTGGTGCCAGCAGCACGACCATGTCACGCTCGAACCCGCCCCGGCACGCGCCTTTGAGCTTCCCTCGTTCTGCTCGGCAGAGACAGTGGGGCTGCTCAATGTGCTCATGGACATCAAACAGCCCGGCAAGCGCATCCAGGACGCAGTGAACGGAGCAATGGCATGGATAGACAAATACAAGCTGACCGGTCTGCGCATCGAACGCACCGGGAGATATGACGACCTCAGCAACCGCGACACACGCCTCGTGGCAGACGCCAACGCCTCGCCGATATGGGCACGCTTCTACGACCTTGAGCACAACGAGCCGTTCGTCTGCGACCGCGACGGCATACCGAGACGAAGGTTAGAGGACATCGGCGTGGAACGAAGGACAGGCTACGCATGGTTCACCGACTCTCCGGCAGAGCTGTACAAAACGTACGCAAGATGGGTGAGACGAAACAACATACAGAACCCGGCGAAGATAAGCCTCGAGACAAAAGGCGCTAACGAGAACGGCACCATCATCATGGACAGGCGGCCAACACACAAAGACACAGACTACGACGCTGTAGTGCGGCCGGGGAAAAGCATACAGAAAGCGATAG
>CALZMB010000272.1 GCA_945788485.1 uncultured bacterium
GCGCACCTGCTTTGGGAGCAGGGGGTCCCAGGTTCGAATCCTGGTACCCCGACATTGAAAGAGATACATTCAGTATCTCTTTTTTTTTGTCCATTGCCTTTACAGAACCACCCTATAAAGCAGGATATCAACCTCGGTACTGACTTTCGCAAAAACTACAAAAACAAAAAGGTTCTATATGAATCATCCGGTCAGACACGGACGATTGATATAGAACCTTTCTTTATAGATTAATGTCGAGGTATTACTTGTTTACCTGGAATTTTGTGCAGCCGTCGCTGAAATACGCATTTATCTGCTTTGCAGCAGCAATGCCAGCGTTTGTGTTGGCTTCAGCCGTCTGCGCGCCCATCTTCTTTGGCGTTGAGAAATATCTGCCTTCAAACGCCGCGAAATCATCATGTCTGTCAGGCTTGATGTCCGTGATGTATTTCAGGTCTGTCCGCTCAGTCATGAGAGCAAGCAGCTCGTCTTCGTTGATAACTTCTTTTCGGGCACTATTGACGAGGATTGCATTCTTCTTCATCATCCCGACATACTTTGTACCGATTGACTTGCGTGTCTCGTCAGTTGCAGGAATATGCAGAGAAACGATGTCAGCCTTAGCAAACAATTCGTCGTTTGAAGAGACAGGCTCAACTCCAGCTGCCTTTATAGCTTCGGCGGGGCAATAAGCATCGTATGCCATGACATTCATGCCGAAGCCTTTCGCGATACGCGCGACATTTCTGCCCACGTTACCAAAAGCGAGAATGCCAAGAGTCTTGCCATACAGTTCACTGCCAGCCTTGCCGTTATAGAAATTACGTACGGCATAAACGAGCATGCCCATCACGAGCTCAGCAACGGCATTGGCATTCTGCCCCGGAGTGTTTTCTACTACAACATTGTGTGCCGTTGCAGCGGCAAGGTCAACATTGTCGTAGCCTGCGCCGGCTCTGACAACAATCTTGAGATTCTTTGCAGCATCAAAGACCTCACCGTCTATCTTGTCTGAGCGGATGATGATTGCGTCAACATCATCGACAGCCTGAAGAAGTTCTTCTTTTGATGTATATTTCTCAAGAAGCACGAGTTCGTTGCCGGCAGATTCAACTTCTGCCTTAATGCCTTCGACAGCTGCAGCTGCAAATGGCTTCTCTGTTGCAATAAGTATTTTTGCCATGATGATATAGTCTGTTTGTTACAGTTTTCGGATATAAAGTTAATGTTTTGCCTCAAACTCCTTCATGCATTTCACAAGAGCCTCGCATCCCTCTACGCTCATAGCGTTGTAGCAAGAAGCGCGGAAACCACCGACATCGCGATGTCCCTTGACACCAACCATGCCTTGAGAAGTAGCATAAGCGAGGAACTCATCCTGCAAATCCTTATATTCTTCTTTCAGGACAAATGTGATGTTCATGAGCGAACGGCTGTCCTCTTCTGCAGTGCCGACGAAGAGACGGTTGCGGTCAATTTCAGAATAAACAATGTCAGCACGCTGCTTTGCAAGAGCATCCATAGCAGCCACGCCACCATTAGCCTTGATATAGCGGAGGTTCATCAACGCAGAATAGATAGGCACTACAGGAGGTGTGTTGAACATAGAACCCTTCTTGATGTGTGTCTCGTAGTTGAGCATAGTCGGAATCTGACGGCTCACCTTGCCTAATGCGTCGTTCTTGATGATTACGAATGTGACACCTGCCATAGAGAGGTTCTTCTGTGCGCCACCGTATATAACAGTGTATTTGCTTACATCAACAGGACGTGAGAGAATGTCAGAAGACATATCTGCCATCAGGGGGATAGGCGAATCGATGTCTTTGCGCAGCTCTGTGCCGTAGATGGTGTTGTTTGTTGTGATGTGAAGATAGTCTGCGTCTGCCGGTATGGTGAAATCCTTTGGGATATATGTAAAGTTCCTGTCTTTTGAACTTGCAACCTCAACAACTTCTCCAAAGAGTTTTGCCTCTTTCTCTGCCTTTGTGGCCCATACGCCAGTGTTCAGATAGGCTGCCTTCTTCTCGAGGAAGTTGTATGGCAACATACAGAACTGGAGAGAAGCGCCACCGCCCAGGAAGAGTACAGAATATCCTTCAGGGATATCAAGGAGTTCTTTGAACAGAGCCACAGCTTCGTCAACGACTGGCTGGAAGTTCTTTGCTCTGTGGCTGATCTCCATAAGTGAGAGGCCAGAACCTTCAAAGTCAAGACACGCTTGTGCGGTCTGCTCTATCACTTCACGAGGCAGGATAGACGGACCTGCATTAAAATTGTACTTTTTCATTTTCTTTGATTGTTTGGGTTTATAAATTCTCAGCAAAGGTAATACTTTTTATTGACAGTCACAAATAATCGTCATGATATTTTAACAAATTGATGATATTTCATATTATTACATGATTTTTACAAAATGTTTGGTATTAGTGCGCTTTTACATATAGATACAAAATGAGTTGCTTTACTTCCAACGTAAAGCAACTCATTATAAAAACGTAATAGTAAGACAGACTATCTGCCTCTATGTCGAACTAAAGTAATATTAGCCGTTAACCTTCTTCATGTGAGCGATGAGCTCGAGCACTTTGTTAGAGTAGCCAATCTCGTTGTCATACCATGACACAACCTTAACGAATGTGTCGGTGAGAGCGATACCAGCCTTAGCGTCGAAGATAGAAGTGCGTGTGTCGCCGAGGAAGTCAGAAGAAACGACAGCGTCCTCTGTGTAACCGAGCACACCCTTCAGCTCGCCTTCAGAAGCCTCTTTCATTGCAGCGCAGATCTCAGCGTAAGTAGCAGGCTTTGCGAGGTTCACAGTGAGGTCAACTACAGAAACGTCGAGAGTAGGAACACGCATTGACATGCCAGTCAGCTTGCCGTTGAGTTCAGGGATAACCTTGCCTACAGCCTTAGCAGCGCCAGTAGAAGAAGGGATGATGTTGCCAGCGGCAGCGCGGCCACCACGCCAGTCTTTCATAGAAGGACCGTCAACAGTCTTCTGTGTTGCTGTTGTAGAGTGTACAGTAGTCATGAGACCGTCAGTGATACCGAACTTGTCGTTGAGGACCTTAGCGATAGGAGCGAGACAGTTTGTTGTGCAAGAAGCGTTAGAAACGAACTGTGTACCCTTCTCATACTTGTCGAAGTTCACACCGCAAACGAACATTGGAGTAGCGTCCTTAGAAGGAGCTGACATTACAACGTACTTTGCACCAGCCTCGATGTGAGCCTGAGCCT
>CALZMB010000273.1 GCA_945788485.1 uncultured bacterium
GAGAATCTCTACGATGGTCATCGTGGCGATGAGGAAGAGCACGATCTCTGACGCCTTGCCGACATAGCGTATGAAGATGTTTGAGGCGATGTACTCTTTCACGGCAATGCTGTTAGCCTTTGTGCCGGAGAGGAAGTCGAGATAGTCTGCCGGATGCTGCGCCAAGACGAAGTCTGAGCCGAAGCAGACGTAGAGAACCCATCCCAGGGTGCCGGCAAACATTGCGACGGCGGCCTTGTTGACGGAGGTGAGCGGCGAGAAGGCGATGAGCACGAGGGCCGCGACCATCAGGATGGCGATAATTAGTGTCATGGCTGCGATGTGGGTTTTGTGGGGTTAATATTCTTGGGGCGGGGCTGGCTGCCGGTGTTCTTCGACCAAGTCGAAGAATACGGGGGTGTGGGGTGCGGGGTGTGGGATATGCAAAATTAAGAATATTATTTTGTAAACGGGGGATTTGGGGTTCTGTTTAACTTTTTTTTTGACAACAGGCGGGGTGCGGCGGCGCGGCCTCAGACGTTGAGCGCTCCGCAGTGGGGGCACCGTCCCTTGTCGGTGATGGCCTTTCCGCAGCGTCCGCAGTAATAGACGAGACGGCGGCGGCGGTAGAAGGTGCGCACGCTGTAGAGGATGAAAAGGAGGAGCAGCGGATAGCCTATATAATATAATGTGGTGACGCTGAAAAGGGCATAGACGACGAGGCAGACTGCCGCCAGTCCGCAGAGATAGAGTATGGCGTCTTCGACGGGCAGATGGCGGCTGACATCATCCAGGGTGGCCACGCCGACGATGGGCAGCGACCATACGAGCGTGAGGAAGACGGCGAGCATTGGCGGGACGTCGAAGGGGTTGAGCGTGGGGTGGTAGTAGAAATGTCGCCACATCTCGGGTGCGAAGAGCTGGATGGAGGAATAGACGGTGGCGGCGAGCGAGAGGAGGATGATGAGCAGTGTGGGATAGAACGACGGTATGTCGTTGATGAGCACGATGCGTGCGCCGCGCCGCGTGATGAAGCGCAGAGTGTAGGCTACGAGGATGGAGCATATCGCGACGAGGGTCCAGAGGAGGTGTACGTCGGAGAAGAAGAGGATGAACTTGGAGATGGGGTCGTCGGGCACGACATGTGGCAGGAGTGACGATTCGTGAATCCATCCGAAGGTCTGCTGGTCGCGCGCCACCTGTATCCAGACAGAATCGACAGTGTCAGAGGGAAGGATGCGTATGTCGGCGACGACGAGGCGGTCGTCACGCAGGACGACGATGGTGTCGGTGTCGGGGACGAGTATGATGCCGTCGGGGATGACGCCTTCCGGCATCCGTGGCTGCTGCTGGCGGCTGACAATCTCTTCGGGCTGCAGGGGAGAGAGGCGTATGGTGTCGGTGTGGACGATGAAGTTGTAGTTGAGGGTGTAGTGGTGTGTGGTGGTGAAGGAGATGGAATCCTGCTGCTTGCGGAGGCGTACGGAATCGGCGGAGGAGAGTGCGAGGCCGGCATCGGGCGTGGTGAGGGCATCATGCATCCGGCTCCTGTCGTTGTAGCAGGAGGCGAGGCTTGCGAGAAGTGCAAGCACGGGGACGATGATGTGAAGTAGAGGTGTGCGAGGTGTCATCACTGTTGGTTTGGGGTGTAATAGACAAGCATCTGACAGTTGCGGCAGTCGAAATGCAGTGTGAAGCGTGTGCCGTTGTCGAGAGCGAGGGTCAGCGGCATGCGCAGATGCGGGTCGCGTCCGCCGTGTCGGGGACACCATCCCATCTCGTGGCGCAGGCAGTAGCGGCACTGCATGACGAGGAGGCGGCCGTCGCTGTCGGCTGGCAGGGTGTCCGGGGCTTGTGTCTCGAAGGCTGTGGCGTCTGTCACGCCGCGGTCGCAGTAGAACTGGCGTGCGTGACTGTTGGCGGCGTTGTGGAGGTAGGTGAAGACGGAATGCAGGGGTGTGGAGGGCGGAGCGGCAGAGTCTGCGGCAGGTGTCAGGAAGGGTCGGCCTGCGGGGAGAGGCTGCGGCTCTACGTACTGCATGGCGGCAGTGAGGTTCTCTACGGCGGCGCGGCGCATGGCGGCGAGGGTGCTGGAGGGTATGAAGAGGCTGTCGAGGGTGGCGTCGAGGGTGACGGCAGAGGCGGCGTAGCAGGTCTGTCCGAGGCGCGAGAGCTGTTTGCGTATGTTTGCCGCCTGCGGCTGCTGTGCCTCTTCGCGCCGGGTGAGGGGTATGCTGTGCGTGACGGCGGGGCGCAGCGGCGTGCCGTCGGGATAGAGGGGCGTGAGGGAGAGGGTGAGGCGGTTGGCGTCGTCGCAGAGGCGGCTGTGGAGGGGAATGGCGCGCGTGGCGGTCTTGCCTGCCATGAGGCGGTCGAACGCCATGTCCTGACTGCGATAGAGTGTCATGCCGGGACGGAGCGACGGCGGGAGGACGTGTGGTGTGAGATGGTTGCCGGAGGCTTTGTTGACGCGGAAGCCCTGCATGTTGCGTGCGTCGTCGAAGAAGCACAGTCCGTCGCCGTTGGTGAAGGCTGCGGTGCCGGAGACGATGACGAGTGGCTGGCGGCCGTGGCGTATCTCTTTCACGCGTCGCCTATGGCCTTCGGTGTGAGCAGCGATGCCTGCGCGGGCTGTCGCCCGTCGGCGAAGTATGTGGTGTAGCCTCGGTTGAAGGAGCGGCGGAGGTCGGGTGTGAAGGCGAGTTGGACGTGTCCCCACGAGGTGCGGCGGTAGTGTGTATGCTGCGTGCCGTTGGCCGTGCGGCTGTTGAGGCGCTGCAGCACGTTGTCGAGCTCGCGGCTGTATGCTGCCGTGACGTTCTTGACGTAGGCGAGGTCTTTCAGGCGGCCTTCTATCTTGAGCGAGGTGACGCCTGCGAGTATGAGGCGTTCGAGGTTGTGGAGCTGTGCCTGGTCTTTCAGCGAGAGGAAGCAGGCCTTTGGGGCTACGGGCTTGTCGTCGGCGTCGAGGAGGCTGTACTGCATGCGGCACATCTGCGCACACTCTCCGCGGTTGGCAGAGCGTCGGCAGGCGAGCTGCGAGGCGTAGCACTGTCCTGAGAGGCTGACGCACAATGCGCCGTGTACGAAGGCCTCGAGTTCGACGTCGGGGACGGCGGCGTGTATGGCGGCAATCTCTGAGATGGAGGTCTCGCGTGCGAGTACGACACGGGTGCATCCTATGCCGTGCAGCCAGCCGGCCTTCTGTGCGGTGCGGTTGTCGGTCTGCGTG